>NZ_CP041763.1:3000000-3233079 GCF_007559005.1 Gordonia zhaorongruii
TCTGGCGCCTCGGGACAGCGAGTCGACAGCAGTCAGCGCCCGGTAGCGGTCAGCGTTCGCCGGCCGCGCCGTCTGCCCCGGCAGCGCCGGTTCCCTGATCGGCGCCTGTTGCATCGTCGGCGTCGCCGACACTGTCATGAGCAGTGGCGCCGCCGGTGGTGCCGACAGCGTCGTCGGCGTCGAGGGTGTCCGCGTCGTCTGCAGCCGCCGCTTTCGCCTTCGTCGCCTTCCGCTTCCGCAGCTTGGATTCCTTTCGCACCTGCTGACGCGGCAGCGTCAGCAGGGTTGCGATGCTGGTGGCGATCAGCAAGACGGCGAGAATCCACAGGATGGTCGACAACGTCCAGATCGCGGGGAGCACGATCATCGCGATGCCCGCGCCGATCGACACGACGCCGCCGATGATCACCAGCCACCGCGGAACGACGGCGACGTTCAATCGCGCCCCGAACAGATCCTGTATGCCGGCGAAGATCCAGCCGACACCGATGACCACACCCAGCAGAGTCAACGATTCCACCGGATTCAGCACGGCCAGCACGCCGGCTGCCAGCACGACGACTCCCAGGCCCGCGAGGACCATGCGAAGCACGAACGGAGCCGCCGTCGTCGCGAAGGCGAGGAACAGCCGGAACAGGCCGACGACGACCAGCGATGCACCGAACAGGACCGCGACCACCGCGAGAGTCACGTCGGGCCAGGCGAGGGCGATGACACCGAGCACGATGCCGACGACCGACGACGCGACCAGCATCGAACGCACGGCGTTCACTGCGTCGTCGGGCAGGGCTGATGGGGCGCGATGAACTGTCATGCCCGAAAGCGTAACGTCCAGTGACATGTCACAGCACTCCTTCTTCGTGCCGGGGGAATCGGGTCGCCTCCAACCGACTCCGATGGCCCACAGTCTGTGGGGTCCCGACTCGTTGAACGGCCCGGCCGTGTGCGGTGCGGCCGCGTACGCCGCCGAACGCGAGAACAGCAGGGAGGGCTGGCTTCCGACCCGGTTCACCCTGGAGCTGTTCAAGAACGCACGGAGTCTGCCGACGAGCTTGCGCACCGAGGTGCTGCGCGACGGCCGCCGGATCCGCGTCGTGCAGACGACTGTCCGCCAGCATGAGGCAGGCGATGAGACGGGTGTGGTCGTCGCGCAGGGGAACACAGTATTCCTGAAGCAGGGTGACAATCCGCCGGGAGCCCGATGGTCGCGCCCCGACGAGCAGCGCGATGTCCCCACGGTCGATGCCTCCGACCTGCACACCCGGTTCCACGACGATGTTCAGGGCTGGGGCCCCGACATGGCCGACTATCAGAACGCCCGGCGCAGGCGCCTGTGGAGCCACCCGCTCCGGGTGGTGCCCAACGACGCGCTGACTCCGTTCCAGCGGGCCGTCATCTCCGCGGAGGGCACCAGCCTGTGCACCAACTGGGGTGAGGGTGGCATCGGGTTCATCAACTGCGACCTGACCGTCGCTCTCAGCCGCCTCCCAGTCGGCGACCGACTCGGCGTCGAATCGGATGCGCACCTGGAGAACGACGGCGTCTCGACCGGCACCGCCGCTCTCTTCGACGAGCAGGGGCAATACGGAATCGGCCTGGTGACCGCGATCGACAACAGCCGCGCCATGATCGATTTCAACTCGGTCGTGCCGCCCATCGCGAAGGCGCTCGGCACCGAATTCCCGGGCGACGACCGTAACGTCTGACGACGACCACCTGCCCGGTTTCTCGCCTATCGTTGACGTATGCGCATCGGAGCACACCTTCGCCAGGACGAGAACCCCGTCGCGACCGCGAACGACCTCGGTATCGACATCTTCCAGATGTTCGTCACCGACCCCCAGGGATGGGCCAAACCCGAAACGCACCCGCACGCCGCACAGATCCGCGATTCGCCGATCGACGTGGTCGTGCATTCGAGCTATCAGATCAACGTCGCGAGCCTGAACAACCGGCTGCGGATGCCGTCGCGGAAGGCCGTCGAGCAGCAGGCGGCCGCGGCGAAGGAACTCGGCGCGATCGGCCTCGTCGTCCACGGCGGACATCTTCGAGACGGCGAGGACCCCGCGAAGGGCTTCGACAACTGGCGCAAGCTGTTCGATCGCCAGGCCGACAAGGGCGGATTCGGCGTACCGATACTGATCGAGAACACCGCGGGCGGCAGCCACGCGATGGCCCGCACCCTCGAGTCCATCGAGCGACTGTGGGACGCCGTCGGCGATTTCCCGGAGGCCGGTTTCTGCCTCGATACGTGCCATGCCTGGGCCGGCGGCGAGGATCTCGTCGGCCTCGCCGACCGCATCAAGGCGATCACCGGCCGGATCGACCTGGTCCACCTGAACAATTCGCGCGACGAATTCGACTCGGGGCGCGACCGGCACGCCAACATCGAGTCCGGCCACATCGATCCGGACGTCCTCGCGGAACTGATGCGCACCGCGGATGCCCCCGGCGTCCTGGAGACGCCGGCAGACGGTGTGGCGGCCGACCTCGAATACCTTCGCAGCACCGCGAGAGGCGACGTCTGAACGACTTCGGTTACATGCGCTTGCAATTGTTAGCGGGGCCACACTCATCCTCGGTTGTTCCGCCGAACGTCGAGAGTTATCCTGTCAATAGTTACCGGCCAGTAACATCGCCGGGCAGCGACCCTCCCCCACTTATCGGTTAGGAAGAACCATGGGCCATTACAAGTCCAATCTGCGCGACCTGCACTTCAATCTGTTCGAGATGTTCCAGCTCGACAAGGTGCTCGAGTCGGGACAGTTCGGCGACCTCGACCACGAGACCGCCGTCGACATGCTCCGCGAGGTCAGGACTCTCGCCGAGGGTCCGATCGCGGAATCGTTCACCGAAGCCGACCGCAACCCGCCGGTGTTCAACCCCGACGACCACTCGGTCACCATGCCGGAGGGCTTCGCCAAGTCGTACAAGGCGTTCATCGACGCCGGGTGGGACAAGGTCGGCGTCGACGAGGAGCTCGGCGGCATGCCGGCACCCCGTTCGCTGTACTGGGCGCTCGGCGAGATGGTGCTCGGCGCCAACCCGCCGGTCTTCATGTACGCGGCGGGTTCGGGCTTCTCGAACATCTTCTACGACAACGCCACCGATGAGCAGAAGAAGTGGGCCACCATCTGCGCGGAGCGCGAGTGGGGCGCAACCATGGTCCTCACCGAGCCGGACGCCGGCTCGGATGTGGGCGCCGGCCGCACCAAGGCCACCCTCCAGGAAGACGGCTCCTGGCACATCGACGGAGTGAAGCGCTTCATCACCTCGGCCGATCAGGACATGACCGAGAACATCTTCCACCTCGTGCTGGCACGCCCGGAGGGCGCCGGACCGGGCACCAAGGGCCTGTCGCTGTTCTTCGTGCCGAAGTTCCACTTCGACGGCGAGACCGGTGAGCTGGGCGACCGCAACGGCGTCTACGTCACCAACGTCGAAGACAAGATGGGCATCAAGGCGTCCGCGACGTGCGAGCTCACCTTCGGTCAGCACGGAACCCCCGCCAAGGGCTGGCTGGTCGGCGAGGTCCACTCGGGCATCGCCCAGATGTTCGACGTCATCGAGCACGCTCGCATGATGGTCGGCACCAAGGCCATCTCGACGCTGTCGACGGGTTACCTGAACGCGCTCGAGTACGCCAAGGAGCGCGTCCAGGGCGCCGACCTGACGCAGATGACCGACAAAGCTGCCCCGCGCGTGTCCATCACGCATCACCCGGATGTGCGTCGCGCGCTGCTGACCCAGAAGGCGTACGCCGAGGGTCTGCGCGCGATCTACATGTACACCGCATCGCACCAGGACCCGGTTTCGGCGGAGATCGTCTCCGGTGCCGACGCCGAGACCGCGCACAAAGTGAACGACCTGCTGCTTCCGATCGTCAAGGGCGTCGGCTCCGAGCGTGCCTACGAGAAGCTCACTGAATCGCTGCAGACCCTCGGCGGCTCGGGATTCCTGAAGGACTACCCGATCGAGCAGTACATCCGCGACTCGAAGATCGACTCGCTGTACGAGGGCACCACCGCCATCCAGGCGCAGGACTTCTTCTTCCGCAAGATCATCCGCGACAAGGGCCAGGCGCTGGCCCACGTCGCCGGACAGGTGCAGGACTTCATCGACAACGGTGAGGGCTTCGCCGACGAGCGCGCCCTGCTCAAGACCGCTCTCGACGACGTGCAGGCCATGGCGGCCAAGCTCACCGGCTGGCTGATGGGCGCCCAGGAAGACCCGAAGAACCTCTACCTGGTCGGCACCGCATCGGTCCGTTTCCTGATGTCGGTCGGCGACCTGCTCATCGGCTGGCTGCTGCTGCGCCAGGCGAGCGTTGCCCAGGTCGCACTCGACGGCGGTGCGTCGGGCGACGACAAGGCGTTCTACGAGGGCAAGGTCGCAACCGGCCGCTTCTTCGCGAAGAACATGCTCCCGCAGCTCACCTCGACCCGCCACATCGTGGAGAACAACGTCGACAACGAGCTCATGGAGCTGGACGAAGCCGCTTTCTGATCGGTCCTCACCAGCCGATCTGAAGTAGAGAGCCCCGCCGGCATCGCCGGCGGGGCTCTTTCGTCGCTGATCGCGTGAGCGAAGGCTGCGGCTAGCGCGCGTTGGCCGCCGCAAGCACGGCGCCTAGCAGCCCCGGGTACGCCGCCTCGACGTCGGGTCTCCGGAGTGCGAAATGCACGGCCTGACCTGACGGGATGCGCTCGATGAGACCCGCTTCGCGCAGGATCCGGAAGTGGTGACTCGCGGTCGCCTTGGTGATGGTGTCGTACAACTGCACGCATGCCAGCAGGTCGTCGGCGTTGTACAGGCGCCGCGCCATCTCCAGCCGTACTGGATCGGCGAGCGCAGTCAGCACGGTATGCAGGTCGGCGACGCCGGCCTGACCGAGGTCTGCATGAGTGTCCGTCATGTCTTCCCGTTGCTAGTTTGATGGTGATCGAACAGTCGGATAGCCTGAAGCGGTTCGATCACCATCAAACATACCTGAGGACCTCATGACCACTGCCGCCACCGACCTGGACCGGTCGCGGACCACGCACCCGCAACGGTGGTCGTTCGGACTATTGCTGGTACTCCTCGCACTGGCACTCGGCGTCTCGGCTCTCCCGTCTCCGCTGTACCCGATCTACCAGTCCGAATGGGGGCTGAGCCCGCTCTCGATCACCGCCGTGTTCGCGGTCTACGCCGTCGGTGCACTCACCTCTGCGCTCACCGTCGGCCCGATATCGGACGCCATCGGCCGGAAGCCCCTGTTGATCCTCGCGCTGGTCTCGATCCTGGCCGGTCTCGTCGTGTTCCTGGTGGCCGACACCACTTGGCATCTCATGGTCGCGAGACTCCTCCACGGCGGCGCGATCGGCGCCATCACCGTCGTCTCCGGCGCCGCCCTGCTCGACGTCCGCCCGTTCGACGGCTCGCGCAACGGCATGCTCAGCGGCGTCGCGCTCAACCTGGGCATCACCGTCACCGTCACCGCGTCGGCGGCGGCAGCGCAATGGGGACCGAGTCCACTGCGCACGCCGTACGTCGTGATCGGTGTCGTGATCCTCGTCCTGCTCGCGGCCGTCATCGTCCTCGTCGAACCGCACGCCGAACGGACCGGCGGCCGGATCCGGCTTCAGCGGCCGTCTGTGCCCGCCGCGATCCGCGCCGACTTCTGGTTCTCCGGCATGGGCATCCTCACCACCTGGTCGACTCTCGGAGTCTTCCTGAGCCTCTACCCGGCGCTGACTCAGAAGGCCACCGGTCACACGTCGATCTTCTTCGTCGGCATCGTCGTCTCGGTGATGGCGGGCGCATCGGCGATCACCCAGCGCGCCGGAGTCCTCCTCACACCACGGAACGCCGCGATCGTCGGCGACGTCGGGATGGTCATCTCCCTGCTCGGTGCGATCTGGGCCCTCAACAGCGGCTCCACCGCAGCGATAATGATCGACACCGTGGTCCTGGGCGGCGCATTCGGACTCGCCTTCGGCGGCTCGTTGCGCCATCTCGGCGAAGTCGCTCCGGCCAACGCCCGCGGGCGCGTGATGAGCGCGTACTACCTCCTCGGGTACCTCGCCATCGGAATCCCGACGGTCGTCGCCGGCGCACTCTCGTCGCAGTTCGGCACCGAGAAGATCTTCCCGTGGTTCGTCTCCGCCGTCGCACTCGCCTGCCTGGTGGCCGCGATACTCGGCTATCGCGGTGGGCGGCGGCCCGTCGTCGAGACTCCCGTCGGTCTCTGACACCAGTCACGAGGCGTCGGCGCAGTCAGCGGGATGTCCCGAGTCACTTCGCCGTCCACAGCGCACCCTGCGGCGAGCCGGTGCGTGACGACCGGTCTGCGTCGCTAGTCGGCGCGCGTCTCCACATCGATCTCGACCAGCAGCTCGGCCGCGATCCGCTCGAGCTCGTCGCGGATGCCCGTGGTGTCCGCGCCCGGCGGGACCCAGACGTCCAGCTCGGCTTCGAACAGCATGCCCCCGGCCATCGGGGCCTCCCGAACACCGGTCGTCATCTTCTCGATGGACACACCGCTCGCACTCAGTGCCGTCGACAGCTCGTGGACGATGCCGGCTCGGTCGTTGCCCAGCACCCCGATCGTGATCGGCGTCCACGTGTCCTCGCGCGGCGTCGCGGTGTCACCGGAGTGGACCGCCACCTCCAGCAGTCCGTCCAGGCCGGTGACTGCACCGATCAGACCGTCCGCGCGGTCGGCCGACACCGCGACGACGACGATCCCGGCGAATTTCCCGGCCAGGTGCGCCAGCTGGCTTCGCTCCCAATTGCCACCCTGTTGGGCGACCGCATCGGCCAGCGCCGACACGAGCCCCGGACGATCGTCGCCGATTACCGACAGCACCAGATTCCGCATGCGGTCAGCGTATCCGGGCAGAACCGCTCCCTGCACGACCTCCGCACAGAACGAGAACGACGGACCCCGCCAGTACCGCGGGGTCCGTCGTCGGAGATTCTCGTCGCGCTTGCGGAGCTACTTCGGTGGCATCCGGATGCCGCCGTCCACTCGGATCACCTCGGCGTTCATGTACGAGTTGGTGACGAGCTCCTCGGCCATCGATGCCAGTTCGTCCGGCACACCGAGTCGCTTCGGGAACAGGACGCTCTCGCCGAGCTTCGCCTTGAACGCCTCCGACTCCGGGCCGGTGCCGTAGATCGGCGTATCGATCAGGCCCGGTGCGATGCAGTTGACGCGGACTCCGACCGCCGACAGGTCACGCGCCACCGGCAGGGTCATGCCGACCACACCGCCCTTGGACGACGAGTACGCGGCCTGGCCGATCTGACCGTCGAACGCCGCGACCGACGCGAGGTTCACGATCGCGCCACGTCCCCCGTTCTCGTCCGGCTCGTTGCGGCTCATCGCAGTCGCTGCGAGCCGCACCGCGTCGAAGGTGCCGATCAGGTTGATCGAGATGACCTTCTTGTACAGATCCAGATCGTGCGCCGACGAGAATTCGCCGTCGCGGCCGATCGTGCGCTGCGCCCAGCCGATGCCGGCGGAGTTGACCAGGGCCTTCAGCGGGCCGAGTTCGACGGCCTTGGCGATGGCCGCCTCGATCTCCTCGGTGCTGGTGACGTCGACCTTGACGAACGCGCCGCCGATCTCCGACGCCAGTGCCTGGCCGTCGTCTTCCTTGAGGTCGGCTACGACGACCTTGGCGCCGCGCTTGGCGAGCCGACGGGCCGTCGCCGCACCGATGCCCGATGCGCCGCCGGTAACGATTGCACTTGCTCCAGTGAGTTCCATGTTCGAGAGCTTAGCTGCTCGGTGACGGCGACCACAGACCCGGGTGGAACACGTTCTAGTGAACTTTCCCACACGGTGGGAGCGTGCTCGGCCTGCCGGATGCGAATGGGCATCGGTACGCCGGCTTCGCTCATTTGCAGTTGACCACCGGTTGCGGATCGTATTCGACATTGCGGGTGTGACGCGAGATCTCGGCTCCCGTGCGGTGATCGGAGATGATCCGGGTGTCGGACGACGTGAAGCCCGGGCCACCGCTGCTCGGCACGCAGTTGTCGCCTTCGGGCAGTGTCATCTTCTCGGGCTGGGTCTGGTTGCTCCGCGATCCGGTCACCGACTCCACATCGCGCGTCTTGGTGCTCCACATCCGGACCGTGACGCTCGACGGCGACCACAGGGTCTCGATGTAGACGCCGTAATCGGTGTTGTTCCGGAAGGCCAGGTCGATGGCTCCCTCGAACACCGTCGCCTCCCTCGCCTCCGGGTACCGCGAGATGTAGTAGTTGTGCTCGGTGTGGTCGACGTCCTCGAGGCCGGCGAAGTACGCGGCGTTGTAGAGCGTGGTGGCGAACTGCGAGATACCGCCGCCCACCGCTTTGGCGGGGCGTCCGTGGTCGATGATTCCGGAGTCGACGTACCCCTGCGGAGTACCGCGGTGACCGGTGTAACCGTTCAGCGAGAACGTCTCCCCCGGCAGGACGACCGCGCCGTCGACCGTATCGGCGACGATCCGGATGTTGGTTCCCGACGGTCCGCTGAAGTCGCCGGTGGTGAACTCCGAGACGACTTCCTTCACGCCGAGCTGGTGCGCCCGCTTGGTGGTGACCTCGGGTCGCTTGAGCGTGTACGGCAGCTTGCCGGTCCGCTCGCCGTCTCTCGGCGCGGTCTCGGCGATCAGCTCCGCCGCCTTCTTCCAGTCGACGCGGGCGCCGACCTGCGCGGGCACCACCGTCGGGGAGCCTCCCGAGAACTCGAAGGTCGCATTCACCGGCTCCGACTCCGTCGGCGCCGTGCGGTCACCGAGAACCTTCTTCGCCTCCTTCGACTTCACGTGCGGCTTCAGCCCGCCCTTGCCGTCGGGGACGTACGAGACCAGTCGGCCCAGATCGTGAGGCGACACCCGCAGGTCATCACCGCGACCGTCGAGCGTGAGCGCCGACGCCGTGACGTTCTGCGCATCGCCGTCCAGTGTCTGCTGCACGACCTCATGGGACACCGACGGCGCGAAGGGCTCCATCGCCAGATCGATCGGGCCACCGGCGAGCCAGTTGTCCTCGACGGCGACGCGCGCCTTGTCGCGGTCCACTCGCATGCCCTTCTTGGGGAAGTCACCGACGGCTTCCGTGCCCCGGAAGTGCACGCCGCCTTCGACGGCAGCCTTCTCCAGGGTCTTCTTCTCGTCGTCCAGCGCCTCGTCGAAGGAACTGCGGTCGATGCGAACGACAGGCGCGACATCGCGCTTGATCCCCAGCATCCCGGCCAATCGCGTGACCGGGTTCTTCGGCTGTTCTTTGAGTCGCTCCATGGTGGCGTCGACGTCGAATCTGGCGCCGAGCTCCGCAGGATCGATCTTCGCGGTTCCGGACGAGGTGCGCAGCGTGATCCGGCCATGGGAGACGACCGACAGTTTGGACAGTTCGTGGCGCGCCTGAGCGTCGGTCAGGTTACCCAGCTCGAACTCGGCGATCCGGACACCGTGGGCGGTCTTGCCGTATCCCACGGCGTAATCGACGGCGAAGGCCATCGCTGCGAGCATGACCGCGGCGAGCACTCCTCGCACGATCCAGCCCATTGCGCCCATCCGGCGCTCACGTTTTCTGGTCACAGCAGGTTGATCATATGCAATAGAAAAGACTCCGGCTGAACCGCCGGGTCGGGGGTCTGGCGGTTCAGCCGGAGCTACCTGGTTTATAGGTTCCCCCGCTGGCGACGTTACACATGCCGCGAGGGAATTTTTCCACTCTGTTCACGGCAACCGGAATGACCCGTGAAATTGCTGGTGAGAGGCGGTATTACCGCGACTCGCGCACAGGTCCGAGCTCCCCTGTCGGGCCGGAATACGCGCGTTCCCCGGCCCCGGGGAGCACCCGGGCCGGGGAACGTCAGCGAATCACCACCCGCGCACATGCGGATGGCACCGACTGGAAGATCAGCCTTCGACGATCGCCGTGACGCCCTGGCCACCGGCAGCGCAGATCGAGACGAGGGCGCGGCCCCCGCCGTTCTCCTTGATCTGCTTCGCGGCCTGCGCGATGATCCGGCCGCCGGTCGCGGCGAACGGGTGGCCCGCCGCCAGCGACGAACCGTTCACGTTCAGCTTGCTGCGGTCGATGGAGCCGAGCGCCTTGTCGAGGCCGAGACGCTCACGGCAGTACTCGTCCGACTCGAATGCGGCGAGAGTGCTCAGCACCACCGAGGCGAATGCCTCATGGATCTCGTAGAAGTCGAAGTCCTGGAGGGAGAGGCCGTTGCGCTCCAGCAGGCGCGGGATCGCGTAGGTCGGCGCCATCAGCAGCCCGTCGGGGCCGTTCACGTAGTCGACTGCAGCCGTCTCGGTGTCGACCAGGTAGGCCAGCACCGGAAGCTTCTTCTCGGCGGCGTACTCGTCGCTGGCGAGCAGCACGGTCGACGCACCGTCGGTGAGCGGGGTCGAGTTGCCCGCGGTCATCGTCGCGTCACCCAGGCTCACGCCGAAGACCGGCTTGAGCGTGCCGAGCTTCTCCACCGAGGAGTTGGGACGCAGGTTCTCATCACGGGTGAGGCCGTTGAACGGTGTGACCAGGTCGTCGAAGAAGCCGCGGTCGTACGCCGCACCCATCTTCTGATGGCTGGCTGCCGCGAGCTCGTCCTGATCGGCGCGCTTGATCCCGAATTCCTTGGCGGTGATGGCGGCGTGATCGCCCATCGACATACCGGTGCGGGGCTCGCCGTTCTGCGGGATCTCGATGCCGAGCTTGGGTGCGAGCCCGAGAGCGGCCTTGATGCGGTCAGCGGTGCTCTTGGCCCGGTTGACCTCGAGGAGCTGACGACGAAGGTCGTCGGAGACGGCGATCGGGGCGTCCGACGTGGTGTCCACGCCACCGCCGACGGCGACGTCGTAACGGCCGTTCGCGATGCCGTCGGACACGGCCGCGATTGCCTGCAGTCCGGTGCCGCACGCCTGCTGGAGGTCGAATGCCGGGGTGTACGCCGACAGGCTCGACCCGAGAACCGACTCGCGGATGAGGTTGAAGTCGCGCGAGTGCTTGAGGACTGCGCCGCCCGCGACCATGCCGAGCCGCTCGCCCTGCAGGTTGAAGCGGCTGACGAGGCCTTCGAGCGCCGCGGTGAACATCTCCTGGTTGCTCACGGTCGCGTAGCCGCGATCCTGACGAGCGAACGGGATGCGGTTTCCGCCGAGGATGGCGACCGGACGCGGCTTGCGCGGTTCGGGCTTACGGGGCGTGTACGAGGCCACTGGGATCTCCTGTGTGAAAGCGGCAGCGCCGGAGAGCCCTGCCTGTTGGGACCGTTTCTTGTCATCATTCTTACTCCAGAGTAAGTTCGTTGTCGACCCCGGTGACCGGGGCGAGCACGGTGATCCGGGCTGTATCCGCGGAGCATGGTGCGACGACGCCGTAGATTGTGCGGCGAACGTCACATCACGCAGCGGTACCCACCTGATCGGCATCCGCTTACGGTCACCACACAGGTACCGACTCGAAAAGTATTCGACCCATTGAAGGAGTCCGTCGTGGCAGGCAGCACTGACCTCTACTCATCGTTCGTGAACTCCGGCCCGGGCGGCTTCATCGCCGGCCAGCTCGGTCTTCCCCAGCCGCCGCACCTGCGCCGCTACTCGCCGTCGAAGGCGCCGCTGGGCGGTCCCGTGCAGTTGGGCGGCTCCGGTCGCCTCGTCGAGCCGATCCGCGAGATCCTCACCGCAGGCTCGGACTACCAGGTGGTGGAGAACAACACCACCGGCCGCGGCGCAGACAAGCTCGGGGCCGCCGTCTTCGACGCGACCGGCATCAGCAACCCGGCCGAGCTGCGCCAGCTCTTCGAGTTCTTCACGCCGATCATGCGCTCCACCGGGAACTCGGCACGCTTCGTCGTCCTGGGCACCACCCCCGAGCTCACGAAGAACCCCGACGAGCAGGTCGCGCAGCGTGCCCTCGAGGGCTTCACCCGCTCGCTGGGCAAGGAGCTCCGCAACGGAGCGACCGCTCAACTCGTGTACGTCTCCCCGAAGGCCAAGACCGGCCTGTCGGGTCTCGAGTCGACGCTCCGCTTCCTCCTCTCCGGCAAGTCGGCGTACGTCGACGCCCAGGTGATCCGCGTCGGCGATGCCGAGGGCGCACCGGTCGAGAACTGGGACAAGCCGCTCGCAGGCAAGGTCGCTCTGGTCAGCGGTGCCGCCCGCGGCATCGGCGCCACCATCGCCGAGGTCCTGGCCCGTGACGGCGCCCACGTCATCGCCGCCGATATCCCGGCTGCGGGCGAGGCGCTGAGCGAGACCGCCAACAAGGTCGGTGGCACCGCACTGCCGCTGGACGTGACCGCTCCGGACGCAGGCGCACGCATCGCCGAGCACGTGCTCGAGCGCCACAACGGTCTGGACATCATCGTCAACAACGCCGGCATCACCCGCGACAAGCTGCTCGCCAACATGGACGACGGCCGCTGGGACTCGGTCATCGGCGTCAACCTGATCGCGCCGCAGACCCTGGTCAACGAGCTCGTCGAGCGCAAGGCCCTGAACAAGGGCGGCGCCGTCGTCGACGTCTCGTCGATCGCGGGCATCGCGGGCAACCGCGGCCAGACCAACTACGGCACCTCGAAGGCGGGCGTCATCGGGCTGGTCGACGCCTACGCTCCGGTCCTCGCCAAGGTGGGCATCACCATCAACGCCGTCGCACCGGGCTTCATCGAGACCGCCATGACCGCAGCCATCCCGCTGGCCACGCGTGAGGCCGGTCGCCGCATGAACTCGATGCAGCAGGGCGGCCAGACCGTCGACGTCGCCGAGACCGTCGCCTACTTCGCCAACCCGGCGTCGAACGCGGTCACCGGCAACGTGGTCCGCGTCTGCGGCCAGAGCCTGCTGGGTGCCTGATGAGCACTGTCACGCTCACCAGCCTCCCCGGCAGCGCCGAGATCTACCCGAAGGCCGTCGGCGCCATGCTGCCGGTCGTGGGCAAGCCTGCGCGCGTCGAGCCGGACGCGGTGGTTCCCGACACCGTCTACCGGATCGAGAACGTCCAGGTCGATCGAGGCCGTCTCGCGCAGTACTGCCACGCAACCGGACTCCCGTACGGTGATCAGCTCCCGCTGACCTACCTGTTCGTGCTCCAGTTCCCGCTGGCGATGACGTCCATGGTCGATCCGAAGTTCCCGTTCGGAGCGGTCGGCTCAGTGCACGTCGAGAACACGATCGAGCGTTTCCGCGAGATCGGCGTCGACGAGTCGCTGACGATCGAGACCCATGCGGAGAACCTGCGCGAGCACCGCAAGGGCATGCTCATCGACATGGTCTCGGAGTTCTTCGTGGGCACCGAGCGCGTCGCGGTGCAGACGTCGACGTTCCTCAAGCAGCAGCGCACGAGCCTGTCCGGCGAGGAGCGAGGCCCGGCCCCCAAGGAAGCCGTCCCGGCACCGCCGAGCCGTCTGATCTCCGTCGACCTCGGTCTCATCCGCAAGTACGCGGAGGCGTCCGGCGACCGGAACCCGATCCACATGGCCGACCTGAGCGCCAAGGCCTTCGGCTTCAGCGGCGCCATCGCGCACGGAATGTGGTCCGCGGCAACGGCGCTCGCGAACATCGAGGCTAAGCTGCCCGGCTCGGTCAGCTACTCGGTCAAGTTCGGCAAGCCGATCATGCTGCCCGCCAAGGTGAACGAGTACGTGAACCAGAAGGACGGGAACGAGGGCTTCGACGTCTCGATCCTGAACCGCCGCAAGGGCTACCCGCACTTGACGGCAACGGTCCGCCCGCTCGGCTGACCACCGCTCGACGACAGATGCGCCGCCCGTGATTCACGGGCGGCGCATCTGTCATTGCTCGGCAGTTCTGCTCGCATCGCCAACACGTATGCAGCTCGCACCAGGCCATGACGCCCCAGTCGTGACATCTAGGGGTCGGTGATGCGGGGTCACTCAGGCGGAATGGCCGATCCGACACCGCGAAGGCCACGCCAGGTGATACCCAGGAGCAGCTCGGTGGCCGTTTCCAGGTCGACGTCACCCGCAGAGATGCGGTCGGCGACGGCCTCACCGGCGCCGACGATGGCGACGGCGGTCAACTCGAAGTCGATGTCTCCCGCGCTGTCGACGGTGGTGCCGCGACGGATGAGGTCCGTGACCATCTCGGTGATGCTCCGGCGAGCGTCCTCGACGATGTGCGTGAAGCCGGTGGCGCCGGCCGCCACGCGGTACAGCACCCGCCAGGACTGCGAGTGCTCGTGAACGTAGCGGAGGAACTCGCGGACCAGCGTCCGCGCCTGGTCCCGCTGCCGCATGTCCGGATCGAATCCGGCGCTCATCGCGTCCATGAACCGTCCTGACTCACGGGACATGCAGGCACTGAAGAGCTCGTCCTTCGAGCCGTAGTACAGATACAGCATCGGTTTGGAGATACCGGCCTTGGCCGCGATCGCATCCATGGAGCTGTCCGAGAAACCGTGCTCGGCGAACACGGCGATGGCCGCGTCCAACATCTGCTGTTCCCGGACTGCACGGGGCAGTCGCTTCGTCCCGCTCGCCATGCTTTCAACTTACCATCGAGTAAGTTGATCAGCAGTCGATGACGCCCTTGGATCGCAGCACGCGGGTCACGGACTCGTCGACGCGCTTGCGGGACAGCTTCTTGCTCTTGACGGCCTTCTCCAGTGAGTCCAGCACCGACGTCACCTCGTCGGTGCTCAACCACAGCGCGATGTCCGACCCCGCATTGAGCGCCTTACGCGCCGCGATCTCGATCGGATACTTCTCGCTGATGGCCTTCATCCCCGACAGGTCGTCGGAGAATACGAGGCCGTCGAACTTCGGACCGCCGTAACGGGCGCCCTTGCGCAGCATGCCGATCGCTGCGGGACTGATGCTCGACGGGGTCTCCGGTCCGGTCAGCCCGGGAACGATCAGGTGTCCGACCATCACGGCCGCTGTGCGCGGGTTCCTGAGCAGGTCCTTGAACGGCACCAGGTCGTCGGCGATCAAGTCGTCGAGCGGGGGTGTGCGGACGGTACCGGTATGTGAATCGCCCGACCCGTGACCGTGTCCGGGAAAGTGCTTGTAGACCGGGGTGATCCCGGCGTCTTCGAGTCCCTTGGCGAATGCGCCCGCGTACTCGACCACCTTCTGCGGGTCGTTCGAGAATGAGCGGTCACCGATGACCTCGTCATCGGACTCGTCACTCACATCCGCGGATGGAGCGAAGTCGACCGTGATCCCGAGCCGCTTCATCTTCCGGCCGGCATCGCGCGCCAGCTCCCGCACCTGTTCCGGAGTCTTCGCCTTCGCCATGGTGCGCGCCGAAGGCAGGTCGATCCCGAGATCGGCGAGGCGACTCACCCGGCCGCCCTCCTGGTCGACGGTCACCATGAGCGGATACTTCTGCTGCTCCGACAGCTTCTTG
The DNA here is from genome assembly GCF_007559005.1 of Gordonia zhaorongruii. Classification (GTDB taxonomy): domain Bacteria; phylum Actinomycetota; class Actinomycetes; order Mycobacteriales; family Mycobacteriaceae; genus Gordonia; species Gordonia zhaorongruii. Next base: position 3,015,366 of record NZ_CP041763.1, read on the forward strand.
ACCGAACCGCTGGAGAGCATCGAGAGGTCGCTCCAACTGCCGACGAACACACCGCCGATGTGCTCGCGCTTCACCACCTGGCGGGCGTCGGCTGCATCGGTCACGCCGACCACCAGCAGCTGAGCGAGCTTGTCCCGTAAGGTCATCGCCTTCACCTCGGAAGCTCCGCAGCGCTCGGGCTCCGAGGTCGGGGCAGCCGACGAGGTCGACGAATGCGAGTCCGGCGAACTGGCCGCGACCGACGGGCTGGACGACGACGCCGTGGTCGTCTCGGAACCGCCGCATGCGGCGACTGACAGCAGACTCGCGGCGGCGAGAACGGCCACGGTACGACGAGGTGCACGCATGCCCCCAGTCTTGCATGGCGGGATCGGCGAAGTGGGATGGTACTTTTGCAGGCATGGTTCGCGACCGGTTGATCTATGGTGCCGTCGCCGCTGTCGCCGGCATCGTCGTCGGCATCGGCGGCGTATTCGTCGGCGGCGTCCTCGCTTCGGAGACGAAGCCGGCGACCGATGTGAACAGCTTCAACGGTCAGGACGGTTTCGTTCAAGGATCTGTCGAGTACGGATCCCGTGGCGGCTCTGAGAGCGACAACTCCTAAGCGGGTCTGGTGACCCCGCCCCAGGCCTGCTCATGAGCCCCGACCGGCTCCTCTCACGACGCGGCACCCTGTACGCCGCACTCGTCTTCGCTCTCCTGTCCTTCTGGCAGGCCCCCGGCAGGATCTCGCCGGACACCAAACTCGACCTCACCGCCGATCCGATCGGATTCCTGAGCCGCGCTGCCCACCTGTGGTCGCCGACGCTGCCGATGGGACAGATCCAGAATCAGGCCTACGGCTACTTCTTCCCCCACGGCGCGTTCTTCGCCGCCGGACAGCTCCTCCACCTCCCCCCGTGGATCACTCAGCGCCTGTGGTGGGCCATTCTGCTCACCGTCGGTTTCATCGGCGTCATCCGAGTGGCCGAAGCCCTCCGGATCGGTTCGTTCGGCTCTCGGCTCGTCGCCGGTGCGGTCTTCGTCCTGTCCCCGCGTGCGATCACCACGCTGGGCACCATCTCGTCGGAGACGCTCCCGCTGATGCTCGCCCCGTGGGTGCTGCTCCCGGTGATCCGTGCTCTAGACGGCGCCTCCGGCCGTCCGCTGTGGCGGGAGGCAGCGCGTTCCGCGTGCGCGGTCGCGCTGATGGGAGCGGTGAACGCGGTGGCCACCGCCGCGGCCGTCGCGGTCGCGGTCGGATGGTGGATCGCGGTCATCGCGACATGCGATGCACAACGTCGACGGCGGGGCCTGCTGTTCGGCGGGTGCTGGGCGGTCGGGCTGGCCGCAGCCTGCCTGTGGTGGGTGATTCCATTGCTGATGCTGGCGCGGGTGTCACCGCCTTTCCTCGACTTCATCGAATCCGCCCAGGTGACCACCGAGTGGACGTCCCTGACCGAGGTGCTGCGCGGCACATCGTCGTGGACGCCGTTCGTCTCCGGCGAACGCGCAGCGGGCGCCGTACTGGTCTCCGAATCGGCGGCCGTCGTCGCCACGGGAATCCTGGCGGCCGCGGGCCTGGCGGGTCTCGCCATGCGCGGCATGCCGCATCGGCGACGCTGGGTGACGCTCCTGGTGGTGGGACTCATCGCGATCTGTCTCGGCTACCCGGGCGCACTCGGGTCCCCGATCGCCGACACGGTGCGCGCATTCCTCGACGGCGGCGGAGCCGCGTTGCGCAACGTCCACAAGTTCGATCCGCTCATCCGGCTCCCGCTGGTCCTCGGAATCGGCCATCTGCTGGCCCGGGTGCCGGTGCGATCGCTGCTGTCAGCGCCGTCGAAGGCCAACGGGTGGGGCCGCCCTGCCGCCGCGGCGGTAGTCGTCGTGACCGCGGCGTTCGGCGCGGGATCCCTCGCATGGACCGGCGGGCTGGCACCGTCATCGAGCTATTCGGCGATCCCCGGTTACTGGGAGCAGACCGCGGACTGGCTCGACGAGAACGCAGGCGACTCCCGCGCGCTCGTCGTTCCCGGCGCACCGTTCGCCGACCAGTTATGGGGGCTGACGCGCGACGAGCCGCTGCAAGCCCTGTCGTCGAAGCCATGGGCCGTCCGGGACGCGATCCCGCTGACGCCGCCCGGAGCCATCCGCGCGATGGACTCGGTGGAGCGCGCGTTGGTCTCGGGTCGGGGCTCGGCAGCGCTGGCCGACACCCTCGCCCGGCAGGGGTTCGGCTACGTCGTGCTCCGTGCCGACCTCGACCCGTCGACGTCCCGGTCGGCGCGGCCGATCGTGGTCGCCGATGCGCTCGATCGCTCGCCCGGCGTCTCGGCAGTCGCCCGGTTCGGCCCGATGGTCGCACCGCCGACTGTGCCCGGCGTCGTCACCGACGAGGGCCTGCGCCCGAAGATGCCCGCGGTGACCGTCTACCGAGTCGGTGAGAGCAGCGGCACCGGCCCCCGGCTCACTCCGCTCGACGAGGTGCCTCGCGTCAGCGGCGGCCCCGAGTCCCTTGCCGCGATCGACGAGGCTCGCGTCCTCGGCGGACGGGAGCCGCTCGGGACCTCGTTGCTCACAGCCGACGCTCGCCGCGCCGGCCTGGGCGACGGCCGCGGCCTCACGGTCACCGACACTCCCGCCGACCGCGAGACCGATTTCGGTCGAGTCGACGACCATTCGTCCGCGATCCGGTCCGCAGGTGATCCCCGACTGACGAAGAACGCCGTTCCCGACTACCCCGTCGCCGACACCCCACTCGTCCGCGGACAGTGGCTCCTCAACAACGAGCCCGGTCAAGTGCGGGTCACGTCGTCCGGTTCGGCCGCCGACGCCACACAACCCGGCCGGACGTCGCCGGCCGCATCGACGGCGGCCGCATTCGACGGCGACCCCGGGACCGCCTGGGTGAGCCGCGGACTCGAGTCGGCGGTCGGCCGGTGGATGGCACTCGAGTTCACCGAGCCGCGCCGCAACCTGGCTCTCACGGTGACGACTGCGGAGGCGATCGGTCCCGACGTCACCACGTTGCTCGTCACCACGGACGCGGGCAGTACCGTCGCGCAGGGTGTCGAACCCGGCGAGCCGACTCGCATCGTCGCACCGGCCGGGCCCACCAAGCGGGTGGAGATCCGTGCGATCCGGGCCGCCGACGGGCGGGCGGGCGATCAGTTCTCACTCGCCGACGTCCAGCTCTCCGATGCGACGACCGATCTGGACTACTCGGTGCGTCACCGGGTGGTCCTTCCGCAACTCGACGCCGCCGACCGGGTGCACGCCTGGGTGCTGAGCAACGAGCTGGGCACGCAGCCCGACTGCGTGACGCGCGGTGACCGTGTGCGGTGCGCACCCGCGCTGGGCGCGAGCGCCGAATCGCCCGCCGTGTTCAGCCGCACCTTGTCGGTGCCGTCGGAGACCCGTGTGACTCCGACGGTGGTGCTGCGCCCCGCATCGGGCGGAGCTCTGTCCGACCTGCTGACGCGCGCCGGATCGGTGACGGCGGACGGCCCGTCGAATGTGGCGGATCCGCGAGGCAGCGCGGCGGCGGCGGTCGACGGCGACCCCGGCACCGTGTGGACGGCGCCGGAGACCCCCGCCACCACACGCGGGAAGAAGACGAAGAAGCCGTCGCTCACCATGCGGCTACCTGCGGAGCAGGAGGTGTCTTCGTTGCACCTGACCAGCCCCGACGACTACCCGGCGCGGCCGACCAAGGTGACCGTCGACCTGGGCGATGGCCCGCAGAAGGTCACGGTCGGCAGCGACGGCACGGTCCCGCTGCGTTCGGCTCGCACCGATCACATCACGCTGACGGTCGACGCGACCGCCGACTTGATCGACGTCAACGATCTCGGGTTCGCGCGCCAGTCCCCCGCCGGAATCGCCGAGATCGAGGTCCGGCCGACGATTCCGACGCCGCAGACCGATCTGGACCGTCCCATCTCGATCGGCTGCGGCACCGACGGTGACGGTCCGCTCGGGATCGGATTGTCGGCATCCGGTCAGCTTCATCGCCTGCAGGTGTCGACCACCGCCCGTTCCCTGCGCAACGGTGACCCGATCCTCGCGCACCCCTGCTCCGGGGAGTCGCTGAGTCTCGGCGCCGGTGAGCAGGAGGTGTCGGTGAACCCGGGCGACGCCTTCTCCGTGCAGTCGGTGGAACTGAGCACCGACGCTCCCGACACCGTCGGCACTCATGCACCAGCTCGCACCGGACGGTGGGACTCGACGCACCGTGAGGCCATCGTCGACGCCGCCGACACCGCGCGCCTGCTGTCGGTTCCGGAGAGCACGAACAGCGGCTGGCACGCCCGACTGCACGGCCGGGAACTCGACCCTGTCGTGGTGAACGGCTGGCAGCAGGGCTGGGTCCTCCCCGCCGGTGCTGCGGGCACGGTCGCGCTCACCTTCGACCTCGACTCCCCGTATCGGTGGGCCCTCCTGGGCGGCGCCCTGCTTCTCGTCGCCCTGTTCGCGGCAGCCTGGCTTCCGCTCCGCACCGGGCGATTCTCGCGATGGTTGAGCGAACGTCATCCGCGTCCCCGCTGGTTGAGCGAGCACGGCCCCTCACGCCGGATAGACGAACGCGGCACCCTTTCTCGCTGGTTGAGCGAGCACGGCCCCTCACGCCGGATAGACGAACGCGGCGCTCTTCCTCGCTGGTTGAGCGAGCGCAGCGAGTCGAAACCGACCGCACCCACCGCCCGAACCTGGCCGACCCGGAGGGTCGCCGTCACCGGTGCCGTCGCCGGACTGGTCGCCGCCTGGCTCCTCGCCGGATGGTGGGGCGCGGCAGCCGCCGTACTGGTCGGATCGGTCGTGGCGCGTTCGTCTCCGACGACGCGGGTCGTTCTGTCGTTCGGTGCGATGACGACGGCCACCGTCGCACTCGCCACGGGCCCGTGGCATTCGGGCACCGAGTACGCCGGATACGACGTGCTACCGCAGTTGGCAGCACTGATCGCCGTGTCGGCGACCGTGGCGTCGACGCTCTTCGGACCGCGGTCGGCCGACTGACGCCCCTCCGGACCCGTACTGCGAAGCTCGGCGTCCTCAGTCGCCATCGAGGGAGTGCGCCCCCTCGGCTACCCGTGACCGGACTGACCTTCGGTCACGCGGCGATCACTCAGCAGGCGACAGTTCGGCTTCAGCCCGCCGCCGCTTCTCGCGCCGTGACAGGGCTCGCCTGCACGGCTCCTCGAGGAATATGTAGCTGGCCGCGGAGACGGGCACGGTGATGACGACGGTCAACAGCCAGATCGCCACGAAACGACCGGCGAACGCCGGAATCCCGAACAGTCCGAACATCGACGTGAGCACGGCGACGTGCCAGATGAAGATGCCGTATGACCACCGTCCGAGAGCGGCCATCACCGGCGACTCGAGGAACCGGAAGCGGTCATCGCGGAGCACGAGCGGTGCCAGGACCGCGTAGGCGGCGATGCCGCCGAGGAGCATCTTCGCGGCGTACTGCGGGTCGTTCATCGGGGCGAGCCCCACCGGTCCCGCCAGCGGAGTCGACGCCAGGCAGTAGGCGATCACGACGATGCCGAGCATCGCCGGACGGTTCGACGACCAACGGATCAGCCGCGAGTCCGCACTGACCGCTCCGGTTCGCACTGCCGCGACGATCTCGGCGAGAACGAGTCCGCCGGCGAACCACGGGAGGTGCCCGAACACCCAGTTCTTGCCCTCCACGCCGTCGGCGAGCGGCAGTACGTTCACCGCCCAAGCCCAGGTGAGGCTGACGGCCGAGATCCCGAGGATCAGCGGCACGCGGTAGCGGGCGCGGCGCCCGCGCAGTGCGACGATCGCGTAGCCCGCGATCGGCAGCAGCAGGTAGAAGGCCACCTCGACGGACAGGCTCCACATCTGAGTGAGACCGGGAGCCAAGGTGAGCGGCACGAACACCTGGGTCAGTGTGAGGTTCGCCAACCACACCGTGAGCGACGAGTCGCGTGCCTGCGGCAGCAACAGCAGCACGACGATCACCACAACTGCGTATGCAGGCCAGATCCGGACGAATCGATGCTTCAGATAGCGGGTCACATCCGGCGGCGACGCGTCGGCGTCGTGTGCGGCGGAAGCGTACGGCCGCCAGAGCAGAAAGCCGCTGAGCGCGAAGAACAACGCGACGGCCAGGTCGAGCCTGCCCAGCAACGGCCCGATCACCGGCCAGTCGAGTGACGCCGTCTGGAACGCGACGTGCGTGGTGAGGACACCGAGCGCAGCCACGGCACGCATGCCTTCGAGTTGCGGATAGAAGCGTCTGGCCGGTGCCTGCGCGCCTGTCATGTGTGGGCCTTCATGTCGCGGTCCAATGTAGTCGCACCGATACAGTCGACGGCATGCCCGAGAACCCGTCACCGCGTTTCAGCACGCGCGACCTCCTGGCTCCGACGGCCTTGTTCCTCGGCGCGCTCCTGCTCGCGGGCGCCTTCGCGCTGGGTCCGATCATCGCCTCCGGCTTGAAGAAGGTGCCCCTCGACATCGACGCAGCCTGGGTCGCCGACGGCTCGGACGGCTCCCGGGTCCTGGACCGCTGCTCCATCGGCGAGCCGAGAGCCCGCGTCCTCGAGGCGCAGGTGCAGCAGCACCGGCGGATCGTCGCCGTCCGCCCCGCCGATTCGGATGAGGTCACGCTTCAGGCCGGCACGTCACTCGGTGTGAGCGAGTACACGGTGGACGGGAGATCAGTCGAGGCGAAGGACGTGTGCGGCGAGGAGACTCTCGCGGCCACCATCGACCGGGTGACCGTCGATCGTTCGACGGCGCTCCCCACCGGCGGTGCGTCCGAGGTTCTGTACGACGATCAGAAGGGCGCAGTCCCCATACCGGACCGAAATGCCTTCACCTATCTACTGCCCTACGGCTTCCAGACTTCCGCGCCCCGGTACTTCGATGTGCCGACCCGGCAGCGGGTTCCGCTGCAGCGCGAGGGAACGGCCACTGTCGACGGGCGCGAGACCGTGCATTTCGTGGCCGATGTGCCCGACACCGACCTGTCCAGATTCGACTCCCGCGCCATCCTCACGCGTCCCGCTTCCTGGTTCGGCTCGTTCCGCGGTGTGCCCCCGGAGGAACCGCTCACCGCGACGCTGCACCACTCCTCGAGGCGGGATCTCTTCGTGGACGCCGAGACAGGCGTCATCGTGGACGAACGCGTCGCGATCACGGAGGACTACCGGTTCGCTCCGGACGTGGCGGAACGTTTCCCTGAACTGCACGATTTCCGGCTGACCAACGTCGACACGACCCTGACCGGCGATCAGCAGAGCCGGACCGAGGCCGCCGACGCCGCATCCGCCCGGGAGTGGCCCGTCACCCTGACCGAACTGATCCTGCCGATCGTGTTCGGCGTCCTCGGCGCGTGCGCCCTGATCGTGGGAGTCGTGGTCACGCTCCGCGATCGCCGCGCACGCAGCGACGGGGACTAGTCCGCCGGCCGGTCGCCTCACCCTGCGCGAGTGCCGATGCATCCGAACGAGCACACGACGCACCTACTCGATCAGCGAACGAGAGGACTCGCCCGCTCGATCTGAAGAGGTGCGCGATGCCACGGCCAGCCACGTGCCCGTGGCTGCCACCGCACACGCCGCCGAACCTGTGGCGATGACCGCAAGGCCGAGCACGGAGTCCGCGACCGTGAGAATGAGCGTCACCTCCACGATCAGCACGACGAATGCCGGGGCCGCACCTCGCGCCCGGTTCCTTGCGATCGCGGCGAGCAGCATCAACTGCAGGACCGCGAGAAGTGCACCGGTCAACGCGAACAGCCAGATCAGTCCTGCCACCGGCCGATAGTCCGCCGGGATCACCGCAGGAACCAGCGATCCGGCGGCTGCGGCCACGGTGACGACGAACCCGATCGTGGCCAGCACCACGACAGCCCGCCACAAGGCGGCCGCCGATCGCACTGGATCGGCCAGCCGCGGATAGACCATCACACCGATCGCCTGCGGCAGCCAGAATGCCGCCTTGGTGGCGACCGCCCCGAGCGAGTACAGGCCGGCGTCACCGGTGGACAGCACCGATCGGGACAGCAGCAGGTCGACGGACACCGCGACGATCATCACGAACTGCACGCCGGATGCCGCGAGTACGTCGGGAAGCGCGACCCTCGACACCGCGCCGGTGTCCTCCTGGTGGCCGCTTCGTGCAGCGATCGCGGCGACCACCAGTGCGGCGACCACCGTTCCGCCCGTTCCGGACAGCAACGCGCCGGTCGGGCCGGCACCCGCGACAACGGCGAGGACGACCGGCACCGAACGGAGCACACCGACCCCGGCGAGCACCCCGCCCAACGTGCCGAATCGCCCGGCGCCCTGGAGGAATCCCTGGCCGCCGGCGACCAACGCCAGAGGTGCGGCCCCGGCGATCGCCGCAGCAGTCGACGCGAGTCCGGTGTCGGCGAGCCGCATCATCACGCCGACGGCGAACACCGATCCGACCGCGACCACGAGTCCGACGACGCCGATCAGCTTCCACAACCGCGCCCGAGACGTTCCGGCGACGACCTCGCGTGCCACCACCGCCTGCAAAGCCAGCGCAGGCACCGACAGCACCAGCATCGCCGCGTTCAGCACCGAGAACTCGCCGAACCCGTCGGGGCCGAGCAGCCGGCTCGCCGGCACCTGCACCAGGTAGGCGAGGACGTTCGCGAGAAGGGTGCCGGCGGTCACCGAGCCGAGGGCCCGCACCGCGGAGGTAGCACCAACCATGCACACCAGTGTGCCGGTAGCCCCTTCGATAGACTGCATCGACTGTATTCACCCGAATTTCCCAGAACAGCAGGCCGATAAGTCGATGTACGACACCGAACCGCTCACCGAAGCCGATCCCACCGACGTCGGTTCCCGAATCGACCCGGTACTCGCGCGCAGCTGGCTCCTCGTCAACGGCGCCCAGGACGACAGGTTCGACGCAGCAGCGCGGTCACGTGCGGACATCGTGGTCCTCGACATCGAAGACGCCGTCGCCCCCAAGGACAAGGATGCGGCCCGGGACAACGTGGTGCGCTGGATGCACGCGGGCCACTCCGACTGGGTGCGCATCAACGGTTTCGGCACCCCGTGGTGGGCCGCCGACATCGCAGCCCTGTCGAAGACGTCCATCGGCGGCGTGATCCTGGCGATGGTCGAATCCGTCGACCACGTGACCGAGACGGCGGCACGACTGCCCGGCATCCCGATCGTGGCCCTCGTCGAGACCGCACGCGGCCTCGAGCGGATCACCGAGATCGCCTCGGCGAGGGGCACGTTCCGACTCGCCTTCGGCATCGGCGACTTCCGCCGCGACACCGGCTTCGGCGACAGCCCCATGACCTTGGCCTACGCACGGTCCCGGTTCACGATCGCCGCCAAATCGGCTAACCAGCCGTCCGCCATCGACGGTCCGACGGTCGGTTCGAATCCACTCAAGCTGAGCGAGGCAACCGCGGTGAGTGCCGAGTTCGGGATGACGGGCAAGATCTGCCTCACCCCCGACCAGTGCGCCGCAGTCAACGACGGCCTGTCGCCGTCCCTGGATGAGATCAACTGGGCGCGCGACTTCTTCGCCGAGTTCGAGGGCGACGGCGGCGAGATCCGCAACGGCTCCGACCTGCCGCGCATCGCTCGCGCTACCAAGATCCTCGACCTGGCGCGCGCCTATCACATCGTGCCCAACGACTACGAGATCTCCGACCACGCTCCCGCCCCGACCGACACGTACCACTACTGACGACATGTTGTACGCGGTCAGCGGCCTGCTCACCGCGATCATCACCGGGCCGCTCTTCGGGAACTACCTCCTCTACCGCGACGCGGTGGCGGTCCCCCGGTTCCCGCTGACCGCAGCAGCCTTCGGCATCGACGGCGGGACTCCCCGTGCCGTACCGCAGGATGCCGTGCTCGGCCTGGCGTCGCGCATCGTCGACGGAGGGTGGCTGGTCGCCCTCCTGACCGCGGCCGCGTTGTTCGGTGCAGGCATCGGTTTCGGGAAGCTCGCGCAACGACTGGTGCCCCGAGCCGGGGGCGCCGGCGCGATCGCCGGCGCAGTGGTCGGCATCTGGAACCCGTTCGTCGCCGAACGTCTCCTGCAGGGTCAGTGGAGTCTCCTGATCGGCTACGCCGTCCTCGGACCGGTCATCCTGACGGTCTCGGGCCTGGCCGACCAGCATGACTCCGAACGGTCCCGGCGCCGCGGTCTCGTCGTTCTCGCGGGGCTGTTCGCCGTCGCAGGCTTCACGCCCACCGGTTCCATGCTCGCGTTGATCGCCGCTGCTGTGGCCGCTGTGGTCGTACGGCCGGACGCCCGCACGACGCTCGTCGCCGCACTCGCCTGGCTCGTCACCGTCTCACCGTGGCTCGTCGGTGCGGTGGTCTCGAACGACGCCGGATCGTCCGGTGGCGCCGGCGCTTTCGCGTTGCGTGCCGAACCCGGACTCGGATCGCTGGGGACCGCACTCGGGCTCGGCGGCATCTGGAATGCCGATGCGGTGCCCGGAAGCCGGGCCTCGTGGTGGGCGGCGGTCGCCACCGTCACCTTCCTCGCGGTGATGGTCGCCGGTTCGATCGACTTGTTCCGCCGTCGCTCCGGATCGGAGCGGATCATCGCCGCACCGATCGTGCTCGCCGCTGTCACGGTCATCGTCGCGCTTGCGGCTACCGGTCCGGGCATCGACGTGATGGACGTCCTCCTGCACCACGTGCCTGGCGCCGGCCTGTTCCGGGACACCCAGAAGTACCTGGCGCTGGCGGTTCCGTTCGGTGCTACTGCTGCTGCGGCGGCGGTCGCGTGGCTGCGCACGTGGGTGCCGGCCGGTTTCGCGATCGTGATGGTGGCCGTGCCGATCATCGCTCCACTCCCGGACCTCGCGTGGGGTGTCGGGGGCGGCATGCGGCCGGTCGCGATTCCGGACGATTACACCCAGGTCACCGCGGCCATAGGCGCAGACCCGTCCGGGCGAAACGGGTCCGTCGCGGTCTGGCCGACGGACACTGTCCGGCAGCTGTCCTGGACCGAGCATCGATCGCTCAGCCCGCTGACCCGGATGGCTGACGCACCGGTGATCTACGGCGGTGTCCTGGTGGTCGACGGCGAGCGGCTCGACGTGCCGACCGGCCGAACCGCAGACGTCCTCCGCGTACTCGAATCAGGTGCCGATCCAACCGCTCTCGCCCGTCTCGGTGTCGGTTGGGTGGTCATCGAGGAGGCCGCAGCTCCGGCGCTGCTGAGTTCCGGGGCCGACGAGGTGTTCACCGGGCCGCATGTGAGTCTGTTCCGCATCCCGGGTGCCTCGGCGGCGCCGTCGCCGGGCGCCGGCGTCTGGGCCGCCGCGATCGCTGCGCTGACTCTGTGGTTCGGCGCCGTCGTAGCGGGCGCCGTCGCGGCGGCGACCGGTGTCCGGGAACGTCTCCGCCGGTAGTCGCCGGTCAGTTCTCGCCGAGAACCTCCCGGAACACCGCCTCGAACCCATCCGCGGTCGTCGACCACGAGTACCGCCGTGACCGGACGCGGGCTGCGTCCCCCAGTTCGGTGAGCCGCGCCCGATCAGCAGCCAGCGATCCAGTCGCAGCGGTGAGTTCGTCGACGTCATCCACCAGCACGCCGGTCTCCCCGTCGACTATCGAGTCCGTCAGGCCCGCCGAACTCCGGTAGCCGATCGTCGGTACCGAGTGCTGGGCGGCTTCGATCACCGCGAGACCCCATCCTTCCTTGCGGGACGGCATCAGGTGCAGGTCGGCGTTCGCGAGGAGTTCGTGCTTGCGGACATCGTCGACGTGCCCGTGGAACGTCACCCGATCGTCGATGCCCAACTCGGTTGCCGACGCACGCAACTCGTCGTTCCACCAGCCACCGCCGACCACATCCAGGCGCAGGCGCACGCCACTGTCCCGGAGCCGGCCCGCCACGGTGAGCGCGTCCTCCACCTGCTTGTGCGGCACCAGCCGCGAGACGACGATCAGCCGCAGGTCCTCGGCGACCGCTCGCTCGGCGAGTCCTTCCGGCACCGGGTCCACGCCATTGCGCACGACGGCGATCCGGTTCCGGTCCACGCCCAGCCCGACCAGCTCGGCCGCCGACGGCTCCGACACCGTCACGTACCGGTGGTCGCGGTGCACGCGTGGTGACAACCATGATTCGATCCACCAACCGAGCCGGGACAGCACCGGACCGGCTACCGGCCACTGCTCACGGTGACAGTGGTGCACGAGGACGACCGTCGGCGCGGACGCGACGAGAGCGGCGAAGAACGGCACGCCGTTCTGGGTATCGACCACCACGTCTGGCCGGTATCCGGCCAGCCTGCCGCGACCCAGGCGTGCCGCTGCGAGCATCAGCAGGGTTCGCGGGTAGACGGAGAGTCGGCCGCCGGTGCGGACGATGCGCAGACCATCGCGCATCTGCCGGTGCGGGGCACCACGGTATCGTGCCGTGACCAGGGTGACTCGCGATCCGCGGCGGGCCAGTTCGGCGCCCACCCGTTCGAGGTACCGTTCGCTGCCGCCGCCTTGCGGATGACCGGTGTCACGCCAGCACAGCAGGAGGACGTCGGCCGGTACGGAGTCGGCTGGTCGGGAGGGGCCTTCCTCGGGAGTCAGGTCCTGCGCAATCACCTCATCGAGGATATGCGACGCTGACTGAATGCCCGCGTCCAGCTTCGCCAGCCGCGCCACCGCGTCCCGGTCGGTCCGGCTGTTCCGCGAGTTCCGGCATGAGCAGACCGAGCCCGACCGGTTCTATCAGGCCCTCGCCGACGACACCGCCGCGATGATCGCCGACCTGCACTCCGAACCGCTCACCGACGCGGCGGTGCTCGACGTGGGCGGCGGTCCGGGTTTCTTCGCCGACGCCTTCACCGACCGCGGCGCGCGGTACCTGTCGGTCGAGCCCGATGCGGGCGAGATGCACGCCGCAGGCATCGACCATCGGACGGCGGTCCGCGCGCAGGGCCAGCATCTTCCGTTCGCCACCGGCAGCGTCGACGTCTGCTATTCGTCGAACGTCGCCGAGCACACCGACCGTCCGTGGGAGATGGCCGACGAGATGGTCCGGGTGACCTGCCCCGGCGGGACCATCGTGCTGAGCTACACCCTGTGGTGGGGGCCGTTCGGCGGCCACGAGATGGGGCTGACCCATTACGTGGGCGGACACCGCGCAGCACGCTGGTACACCCGGCGGCACGGTCATCCGCCGAAGAACCTCTACGGGGAGTCGCTGTTCCCGATCACCGCGGCGGCCGGGCTCCGGTGGGCCCGGAACGCGGAGCACGCCGAACTGCAGGCCGCGTTCCCCCGCTACCTCCCGCGCTGGGCCTGGCCTGTGGTCCGGATCCCGGTGGCGCGCGAGGTCGGGGCGACGAACCTGGTGCTGGTTCTGCGCCGCGTCTGAACAGGCGATCGACTCCTGCGGCCTCGGTGTTCCGCGGTCCGGTACGCGAGCGACGGCCGACCCGGCAGGAATACCGCTGCCGATGCGCGGCGTTCCACCCGGTAGTGGAGGGACGACCGATGTCTCGTGCCGGGCGGTCGTTCCGGACAGCAACTGGTAAGGAGCAGACATCATGGCAGTCTCAGGCAAGAAGGTCGCATTCCTCCTCACCCGCGGAGTGGAGCAGGTGGAACTCACCAGCCCACGCGGAGCGCTCGACGCAGCCGGTGCCGAAACGGCGATCGTCTCACCGTCCGAAGGCACGCTTCAGGCGATGAAGGGCGACTGGGAGCATGGCGACGAGTTCACGGTCGACGTCCCCGTCGCCGAGGCCAGAGCCGAGGACTTCGACGCACTCGTACTGCCGGGCGGAACTCTCAATACCGATGCCCTGCGCCTCGATGCGGATGCCGTGGCATTCGTGAAGGCCTTCTTCGCGGTGGACAAGCCGGTGGCCGCGATCTGTCACGCACCCTGGATCCTCGCCGAGTCCGGTGAGGCGAAGGGCCGTACGCTGACCTCGTTCGTCTCGACGAAGACGGACCTGATCAACGCCGGCGCGTCGTGGGAGGACTCGGAGGTCGTCGTCGACGGCAATCTCATCACCTCGCGCAACCCGGGAGACCTCGACGCGTTCAATTCGGCTATCGCCACCGCGCTGAGCTGAGGGACTGCACCTGCCGACAGATGCAGCGACGCTGGATCGGCCGGCGTCGACGCCACGCTGCGAGCTCGATCCCGTGCGAACCCTGCGTCCGTCACCTCGGCAAGGTCGCTCGGCACGCGAACGGTCCACCGTTCGACGTCGACGACGCCAGGAGTTCCTCGCCCTGCATGATCGTGCAGGTGATCGTGCCGCGGACCACGAATCCGGTGAGTTGGGCCTGCTTGTCGCGCACCGTGGCGCGACGCTGCCACGGGGTTCCGGTGATGGGAGCGACGCGCATCGAGTCACCGGCACGATAGGCGGCACCGACCACCTGACCGCCGCCCGTCAGCTGGTAGATCACCGAACCCGGTTCGCCGGTCGGCCTGGTGCGCGTCGATCGGCTCGGCGTCGACGGCGTCGTGGATGACGTGGTCGGCGTGCTCGTCTCGGACGACGGCGTCGTTGTGATCGACGAGCGCGTCGAGGACGCCGTCGACGCGGCGCCGGTGCGCTCGGAATTCGATTCCTTGAACACCAGCGCCGCTGCCGCGACAAGGACGACCAGAGCGAGCAGCACCATCAGGGACAGGACCGCGGTCCGGCCGGAGTTCTTGCCGTTGCTCATCGGTCAACCGTAGCGATCAGGTCTCGACGATCGCCTCGAGCGGCCTGGTGCGGGCAGCGGTCACTGCAGGCCACAGTGCCGCTACCACGCCGACCACGGCGGCACCGACCAGCGTCACCACGATCAGGGTCCACGGGATCACCACGCCGTCGAGTCCCCATTGCGCGAGCGTGCGCACCAGCGGGATGCCGATGGCCAGCCCCAGCACTGTCCCGAGGGCCGCACCGAACACCGCGATGTAGGTGGACTCCAGGTAGATCGAGCGGCGGACCTGTGCCCGCGACATACCGATCGCTCGGAGCATGCCGATCTCCCGCTTACGTTCCACGACCGACAGCGCGAGCGTGTTGATGATGCCCAGCACCGCGATGACCAGCGACAGTCCCAGCAGTGCGTACAGGGTCGCCATCATCTGGTCGATCTGCGACGAGATCGAGTTCTTGAACTGTTCGCGATCCTGCACCTGAGCCACCAGGTAGTCCGATGTCGCATCCTCCAGCTGTGTGCGCAGCTGATCGAGGTCGGCCCCGGGCTTCGCCTTGACCCACACCGCGATCGCCATGCGCTGCTGCTCCACCGGAACCAGTTCGTGGAACGCGCCCTCGCCGACCAGCTTGCCGCCGGTGATCTCGTTCGGCGCGAAGATCCCGGTCAGATGTGTCGGCACGGGCTCGCCGGCCAAACTGGTGAAGACCACCTCGTCGCCGAGTTTCCAACCGTGGTCGCGTGCGGTGTTCTCGTCTACCGCCAACCCGTCGGCGGGCAGCTTCAGATTCCCTTCGACGAGGTCCACCGTCGCGACCTCGTCCATCGAGCCTCCGATCGGGGCGAGCATGAACTCGTTCTTGCCCTCGTATTTGCCCGCTGCGCCTGCCTGCGTCACCACGGTGCCCGCGTCGGGTACCTGCGCGGCCGCCTCTCCGATCGCCATCGGCATCGGCCCGCTGTTGGTGCCCGAGATGACGTAATCGGCCTGGACGCCGTTGTCGACGGACGAGTTGACGGTGCCCTTGAACGACGAGCCGAGGGTGCCGATGACGACCACCAGCATGAGTCCGAGAGTGAGTGCGAACGCAGTCGCCGCGGAACGACGCGGATTGCGGACCGCGTTGGTGCGAGCCAGGCGTCCGACCGTCCCGAACGGCTTCTCGAAGAGTCTGCCGAACCCGCCGACCACCGGCTGCGACAGCGCCGGGGCACCGAGGACCACCGCGACGATCGACAGCACCGCGCCGCACGCCACGATTCCCGCTGGGAGACCGCCCTCGCCGAGTCCGCCGACCACGAGCGCGGCCACCCCGAGCACGCCGAGCACCGCCGCCACCGCCGTGCGTTTACGGAGTGACCCGGCACCGGGTTCCGCAGCGCTCTCGCGCATCGCCTCGACCGGCGGGATCCGGGACGCCCGGCGCGCCGGAATCCAGGCGCTGAGCATCGTCACGACGATCCCGACGAAGAGTGCGGCGAGGATCGCGGGCAGACCGACCTGAAGGCCGTTGGACGGAAGTCCCTGCCCCTCGGTGAAGACGAGCATGCCGGCCGCGATGCCGATTCCGAGTCCGAGCCCGACCACACTGCCGAGGATGCCGACGAGGAAGGCCTCGAGCAGTACGGATCGCGACACGTCACGCCGGCTGGCACCGACCGCACGGAGGAGTGCGAGTTCCCGGTTCCGCTGGGCGACGATCATCGAGAAGGTGTTGTAGATGATGAACGTGCCCACGAGGAGTCCGATACCCGCGAATGCGAGCAGGATGTAGCGGAAGATCGTCAGGAACTCGCCCACCTGGGCCTTCTGGTCCTCGCGCACCTGTTCACCGGTACGGACCTGGTACAGGTTGTCGACCTGCGCCGCAGGGCCGATCGCCCGGTGCACGGCATCACGCAACTGGGTGTCGCTGACGCCGGGGAGCGCGGTCATGTCGACGACCGAGTAGTAGTCGCCGTTCGAGAGCGCGTCCTTGGCCATCGCCTCGTTGAACTGGATTCCGACGTACCCGCCGGTCGAGGTCGGCATGTCGGTGAGCCCGACGACGGTCACCTCCATCGGCTCCGAACTGCCTGCTCCCAGAACCACCTTCGTCTTCGACCCGACCGTCAGGCCCGCTTTGTCGGCGGCGTCCTTGTTGATCGTGATCTCATCGTCGGCCACCGGTGCACGCCCGGCAGCGAGGTCGACGGCGGAGTCGCCGATGGCGCGGTCCGGCGGAATGTAGGCCGACGCCACGCTCGGCGCACCACCGGTCTGGATCGCCTTACCGGACGAATCGGCTACGGACACCGAGCCGCCGTAATTCCCGACGATCCGGTCGATGCCGAGTTCCTTCTTCTTCGCGGTGAGATCGTCGACTACCTTCACCGGGACGCCCGGCGATGACCCTTCCGCCGCCGTCACCTGAACCGCGACGCCCTGCGCGGTGTTGTCGAAGATGGAGTTGAACGCGTTCGACACCGTCGAGGTGAACATGACGGCCGCGGCCACGAAACTGGTGCCCAGCACCACGGAGAAGACCGTGAGGACCAGACGCAACTTATGCGACGAGAGGCTCCTGGTGGAGACCTTGCGCATCACTGATGAGGCCATCGGTCACACCGCTCCGTGTGCGCCCGCAGCGCCGGACGGGCCGGCGTCGGACGGGCCGGCGTCGAGGTTCTTCATCACTTCGAAGACGTCATCGGCGGACGGGCGGGCCAACTCGCGCACGATCTGGCCGTCCGCGAGGAACACCACGCGATCCGCGTACGACGCAGCCCTCGGATCGTGGGTCACGATCACCACTGTCTGGCCGAACTCGTCGGTCGCGGCGCGCAGGATGCTGAGCACCTCACCGGAGGACCGCGAATCCAAGTTGCCGGTCGGCTCGTCACCGAAGATGATGTCGGGCTTTCCGACGAGCGCCCGGGCACAGGCGACGCGCTGCTGCTGGCCGCCCGACAACTCGCTCGGCCGGTGCGAGAGGCGATCTCGGATACCGAGGCGATCGATGACCGTGTCGAACCATTCGGTGTCCACCTTCCGACCCGCGATCCCCTGGGGCAGGGTGATGTTCTCCTCCGCGGTCAGCGTCGGCACCAGGTTGAAGGCCTGGAAGACGAATCCGATGCGGTCGCGCCGCAACGAGGTCATCTCCTTGTCGGAGAGACCGCTCAGCTCGACCGGTCCGATCCGCACCTGGCCGCTCGAGGCGTTGTCCAGACCCGCCAGGCAGTGCATCAGCGTCGACTTCCCCGAACCCGACGGCCCCATGATGGCGGTGAACTGCCCGGTGCGGAACCCGATGGACACTTCGCGCAGAGCGTGCACGACGGTGTCGCCGGACCCGTAGGTCTTCGTCAGACCGTCCGCACGTGCGGCATCCGTGCCGTGATCTTCTTCTCTCGCGTGTGTCATACCCACCAGGTTCCCAAATATCCGTGCACCGCGCTATCGGGAATATCCCGGAGAATGCCCTGAGGTCTTCACCGGCGACGAAACAGTCCTCACCGATAGCGAGACAGCCTTCTCCGATAACGAGACGACGGGCCCGATCCTTGAAGGATCGGGCCCGTCGGGCGAGGTGTCAGGCGGTCAGCCCAAGCGCTCACGCAACTTGTCGAGCTCGCCACTGAGTTCGGTGGGCAGTTTGTCGCCGATGAACGAGAACCATTCCTCGATGCTCGGGATCTCCTCGCGCCACTCAGCGGGATCCACCGAGAGCGCTTCAGCCAGGTCGGCCGGATCGACGTCCAGACCCGACACATCGATCTCGTCGGGCTTGGCGACGATGCCGATCGGAGTCTCGACTCCCTCGACGTTGCCCTCGATACGGTCGACCATCCACTTGAGGACACGGCTGTTCTCGCCGAATCCGGGCCACAGGAAGCGGCCGTCCTCGCCGCGGCGGAACCAGTTGACGTAGAACACATGCGGCAGCTGAGCGCCGTCCTTGCGTCCGATGTTCAGCCAATGCTCCAGGTAGTCGCCGACGTGGTAGCCCATGAACGGGAGCATGGCCATCGGGTCGCGGCGCGCGGTGCCGACCTTGCCCTCGGCTGCTGCCGTCTGCTCCGACGCCATGGTGGCGCCCATGTAGACGGCGTGCTCCCAGTCGCGAGCCTCGGTGATCAGCGGGACGGTCGTCTTCCGGCGGCCACCGAACAGGATCGCGGAGATCGGCACACCCTGCGGGTCGTCCCACTCGTCGGCGAGCGTCGGGCACTGCGACATCGGGGTGCAGTAGCGCGAGTTCGGGTGGGCGGCCTTCTCGCCGGACTCCGGCGTCCAATCGTTACCGCGCCAGTCGACGAGGTGATCCGGTTTGTCACCGCCGATGCCCTCCCACCAGACGTCACCGTCATCGGTGCGAGCGACATTCGTGTAGAGCGTGTTGCCCGCCTCGACCGTCTGCATGGCGACCGGGTTCGACGACATGCTGGTACCGGGCGCCACGCCGAAGAAGCCGAACTCCGGGTTCACCGCGTACAGCCGGCCGTCGTCACCGAAACGCATCCAGGCGATGTCATCGCCGACGGTCTCAGCACGCCATCCCGGGAGGGTCGGCAGGATCATCGCGAGGTTCGTCTTACCGCAGGCGGACGGGAACGCCGCCGCCACGAAGTAGACCTTCTCCTCCGGGGAGGTCAGCTTGAGGATGAGCATGTGCTCGGCCAGCCAGCCCTCGTCGTGCGCCATCGCCGAGGCGATGCGGAGCGCGTAGCACTTCTTGCCGAGCAGTGCGTTGCCGCCGTAACCCGAACCGTAGGACCAGATCACGCGGTCCTCCGGGAAATGCACGATGTACTTGTCCGGGTTGCACGGCCACGGCACGTCCTGCTGACCCGGCTCCAGCGGGGCGCCTACCGAGTGCAGCGCCTTCACGAAGAACCCGTCGTCGCCGAGTGCCTCGAGCACCTTCGGGCCGACACGGGTCATCACGCGCATCGACAGGACGACGTACTCCGAGTCGGTGACCTCGACGCCGAGTTTCGGATCGTCCGAGCCGAGCGGCCCCATGCAGAACGGCACCACGAACATGGTGCGGCCGCGCATCGAACCGCGGTACAGGTCGGTCATGGTCGAACGCATCTCGTCCGGATCCACCCAGTTGTTGGTCGGGCCCGCCTCCTCTGCCGTCTTGGAGCAGATGAAGGTGCGAGACTCGACGCGTGCCACATCGGCGGGGTCGGAGAGCGCGAGGAACGAGTTCGGCTTCTTATCCTCGTTGAGTTTGACCATCGTGCCGGCCTGAACCAGGTCGGCGGTCAGACGGTCCCATTCCTCGTCGCTGCCATCCGACCAGACCACACGGTCGGGCTGCGTCAATTCGGCAACCTCAGCCACCCAGGCCAACAGCCCGGGGTGAGTGGTCGGGGCGTTTCCGGGTTCGAGGCCCGGAATGGTCGCAGCGGTCATGTGGATCTCCTCGGTAACGGCAAGCCTGCGCGCATCCGGATGTCTTTTCACCGCGCGCAGTTGCCCACGAGGATACGCGTTGTCCACCTATGGCGAACAGCCGGGACAGCGAGGTATTCCTCACCGCAGGCGACCCAGTGACGTGGGTCTCCACTCGGGTCGGTCGATCGACAGTTCGCCGACGACGACGCCGCCCGCGCGGCCGAGTCGCGTCATGTGATCAACGCGGCCGTCCCCGTCCGAGTCGGCGAGGACCACGTGTTCGCCGTCGAGTTCGGTCGCGATCGAGTCGGCGACACCGTCTCCGTTCCCGTCGAAATCGGCGGGACCGAGGTCCCACACCGTCCCTGCCGCATACATCCACAGAGAACCGGGCTCCAGTGCAGGTGAATCCGGGACCTCGCCGGCGCGCGCGTCGACATCCCCGTCATCCGGTTCGATTCCGAACCAGTCATCCATCGGCGATTCCCCTCGTCGCGTGCACGACCGTC
Organism: Gordonia zhaorongruii; assembly: GCF_007559005.1. Lineage (GTDB taxonomy): Bacteria > Actinomycetota > Actinomycetes > Mycobacteriales > Mycobacteriaceae > Gordonia > Gordonia zhaorongruii. The sequence continues at coordinate 3,035,918 of NZ_CP041763.1, forward strand.
GCGTTCACGACCGTCGGGCGCTCGGCCGTCGAGGGCTCGGCGCGCCGCTGCTGGGTCCGCGTCCAGATCTCCCGGCTCACGTGTGCTTCCGCCGCGCCCAGGCGCGCCGCCAATCGATGCTCCATTCCGGTCCGGCTCATCGTGATGGTGTCCGTCGTCCAGCGCTTCAACGCGGTCCGGGCAGCCGCTGCACGGCGCACCCCGACGATCCAGGCAGCGAGCACCACCCCGGTGAACACGGTGAGCACGGTTCCGATCCAGCCGAGCCCGGCCCACTCCGCCATCGGTGCCACCACCATGCGGCCCGCTCCCAGACCCGCGGTGGCACCGAGCAGGAGAACCACTGCGTCCTCGCCCGCTGCACGCCCGGAAGGAGCTGCCGGCAGCGGCGCTCCCGGCGCGGGCAGCGCGGGCACCGAGTGCTCGGCTCGCGCCGATCCGGTGCCCAGCCCCAGGACCGCCGCAGCACGAACCTGCTCGAGGCGGGCCGCGAGCATCCGGTCCGCCGACTCGCCGACCATGCCGACCGCCCGTCTCAGCCAGTCCGTGTAGGCGGCCGCATGACGTGGGTCCATCTCGCTGCACGCCCGGTCCGCGGTGACCGCCAATGCCTGGAGCACCTCCCGCGTCGCAGTGACGGCGTCTGCCCGCGCTGCGGTGAGCCCGGCGCGCAGCCCGCTCAGCCGGTTCCCCCGTGAGGTCCCCCGCGGGGAGACGGCGTCCGGGGACGTACTCACCACAGGCGTCCTCACCACAGGCGTCGGCGCACCCGGCACCCCGAGTGCAGACTCTCCGGGGAACGGCGGCTCGAGGGCTGTCAGCTCGGGAACATGGGTGCCGGGTTCCGCTCGACGCACCCATTCGGCAAGGTCGGAGACGCCTCCGTCCGCACCCGACTCACCCTGATCGGCACCGTCGACCGCTACGGCGAACAGCGCCAACCGCTTGCCTGGATCGAGAACCTCCCTGGACCGTGCGACGGCGTGCGGCCACTCCGGGATCCTGTCCACGCAGGTGGCGACCAGTGCCACCGGACGGTCCCCGGCGGCGAGATCGTGCAGCAACCTCATCTCCTCGTCCCCAGCGTCCGCCGACACATCGAGGGCAACGACCACACAGGCCCGGTCGGTGGGGACCGACCATCGATCACGATGACGGACCCAGCTGGCAGAGGTATCGAGACCATGCCGGTTGAGCGCCTCGGCGAGTCGGTCCGGTTCGGCCCCCGGCATCCCGACGACCGCAACGCGACGGCGACTCATCGGGGTCCGCCGATTCGGGCCGCGAGCTCGCGTTCAGCGGCGTCGCGCCCGTCTCCAAGGGCCGCGATCAACCGCAGATCGGCGATCAACCTGGCATCCCGCATTCGCCCGACGTCGGCGGACACCGCCCGGATCGGCACCACGAGTGCGTCGAGTCCGCTGATCCGGTGCAGGTGAGCGGTGACCGCCCGTGCGGACGCGTCCGGATCGCCGTCCAGGAACTTCCGTGCCGCAGTCACCCCGGCCAGGCCGAACCTGCGCACCAGGGCCGGACCGACGGAGTCCGTGTCGGCGTCCGGGGTGCAGAGCCTCTCGAGGTCGGCCGGCCCCGCGATCGCCCCGGCCAGCAGTCCCGACACCGGATGGACCGTGACACCGAGTTCGTTCGCCGCATCGTCGGCCAGACGCTGCGCGTCCGTACGGACGTCCGCCTTTCCGGCCACCACGATCCGAGGCCGGTCAGCATGTTCCGCGGCCTCATGTCCTGCGGCCTCGTGGTCGCGCGCGCGGGGAGACGCACCGATGACCCGGATCTCCAGATCGGGGCGCACGTCCCCATCGCTTGGGTCTTGACCGATGCGCACGACGCACGACAACCGGAAGCGGGCGCGCAATGCAGCGGCGAGCGTCCGGCGGCCGGTTCCCGGATGGCCGCTGATCTCGACGAGAAGTGTCGAATTCCGTCGTTCGTATGCGCAGGCCACGGCGTGCGGCATCTGGTCTCCGCACGTATCAGTCCCCGGTGATCCGCTCATGACCATCGCCTCCCCGCGCATCGGATCCGACGCTACGCCGAGGCGTCGACGTGCAGACCCCGATGAACCGAGTGCTCCGCGATCTGTGGATAACTCCGGTCGCCGACACAGTGAGGCGACTGCTCACAGGGGTGCCAGTTGTGATCGACCAGCGTAAATGAGACACGATGGACCGGTGAACACCGACCCAGCAGAAGGTCAGCAGGAGAACACCCCGGCGACCGGCGATGCCGACGACCGTTCCCGCCTCTACCCGCGCGTGACCAGCTTCCGCTTTCGCCGGGGCAGCCTCACCGCAGGTCAGAAGCGCAACTGGGAGACGCTCTGGCCCACCCTCGGCCGTGACCTGCGCACCGGCCCGGACCGGGCCGCCGAACCGCCGATGGACGCCGATTCGTGGTTCGGCCGCACCGCACCGCTGATCATCGAGGTGGGCAGCGGAACCGGGATCTCGACTGCGGCGATGGCCGAGGCCGAGCCGGACGCGAACGTGGTCGCCGTCGAGGTGTACCAGCCCGGTCTGGCCCAACTCGTCGGGCTCCTCGACCGCGCCGGGCTCACGAACGTTCGGATGGTCCGCGGGGACGCCACCATCGTCCTCACCGAGCTCGTGGAATCGGACAGCTTGACCGGCGTCCGCGTGTACTTCCCGGACCCCTGGCCCAAGACGCGCCACCACAAGCGTCGGTTCCTGCAGTCGGGGACCATCGAGCTGATCGCCGACCGTCTCAAGCCGGGCGGGGTCCTCCACATCGCGACCGACCACGCCGATTACGCGTTGTGGATCGCCGAGTTGATGGCGACGCAGCACCCTGATCGGCCCCACGTGGTGCCGTTGACCTTCGATTCACCGATCCTCCTGGACCGTCCGACGACTAAGTTCGAGGGACGGGCTCACGTGGAGGGTCGTGACGTCAACGAGTTCGTGTACGTGAAGCCCTTCCCGCGGAAGGCCCGCACCGGGGCCCCGACCGAGGAGGATCAGCCATGACCTCGCCAGATTTCGCGACGTCGATCAACGGCACCAGCCCGGCGAAGCGGGTACTCCTCGTCTGGGACGCCCCGAACATGGACATGGGGCTGGGCAGCCTCCTCGGCGGCCGCCCGACGGCAGCCCATCGCCCCCGCTTCGATGCCCTCGGACGGTGGATCCTGCAGCGGACCGCAGCGATCGGCGCCGCGTCGCACGCCGATGTGGAACCGGAGGCCACGGTGTTCACCAACATCGTCCCCGGCAGTGCAGACGTCGTGCGCCCGTGGGTGGAGGCGCTGCGCAACGTCGGTTACGCGGTCTTCGCGAAGCCGAAACTCGCCGACGACAGCGACGTCGACGACGATATGCTCGATCACCTGCAGGTGAGGCGCCACAACCCGGGCTTAGCGGGTGTCATCGTCGCGTCCGCCGACGGACAGGCGTTCCGGGAACCATTGCTGGAGCTCGCGTCCGAGGGTGTTCCCGTCACCGTCATCGGGTTCCGCGAGCACGCGAGCTGGGCACTGAGCGCCGACGAGCTGGAGTTCGTCGACCTTGAGGAGATTCCCGGCGTATTCCGCGAGCCGCTGCCGCGCATCAGCCTCGATTCGCTGCCCGACGACGGCGCTTGGCTCACGCCGTTCCGTCCGCTCGGCGCGTTGCTCAAGTGACGTACGCGAGACGCTGTTCTAGTGTGACGACGGGCAGACCCGCCCGGACTCTGGCTGTCCGACCCGTGAGCAGGGTGACGGAAAACCTGAATCCGTAACCGCACTTTCTCAGGTGAAACTGAGACAATCGCCCTTTCGGGTATTGGCGACAGGAAGGAACCCGGCGTGTTCGGATCCCTCGGCTCATTCGTGTACCGGATGCGCTATACCGTTCTCGCGGTGCTCATCGCCTTGATGGGCGGCCTCGGTCTCTACGGAATGGACCTGTCGAAGCACCTGTCGCAGAGCGGCTGGTTCGACCCTAAATCCGAGTCGGTCACCGGCTCCGTGGTCGCCGACAGCGCGCTCGGCCGCGACCACAAATCCGATGTGATCCTGCTGATCACACCGCCGGACGGCACACCCATCGACGATCCGGTCTTCGGTCAGAAGATGACCCAGATGACCAATGATCTGATCGAGGAGCATCCGGATGTGGTCAGCCGGGAGGTCGACGACACCCATGCGGGCCTGATCAGTCCGTTCGACCCGGTCAAGACATCGGCCGACGAAGCCGCCGCCGAGATGAAACGCGACCGGCAGTGGACGGACGACCGCAAGCACGGGTTCATCTCCATCGGTGTCACCGGTAACGACGACACCACGATCCTGAAGAACTATCAGCAGATAGAACCGTTCTTCGACGGCCTCGCCGAACGCTACGACGTGCCGAACACGACATTCGAGCTGACCGGCCTGCAGCCCATCGCAGGTGCGATGGCCGCGGGCATGGACGCCGACATTCACCGAGCAGAGGTGATCGCGCTACCGGTGGTCGCACTGATGCTGCTGTTCGTGTTCGGCGGTGTGGTCGCCGCAATCCTGCCGGTGTTCATCGGCGGTCTCACCATCGCCGGTTCTCTCGGTATCACCAAGATGATCGCGCAGGCCACCGAACTCAACGTCTTCGCGCAGTCCGTGATCACCCTGATCGGACTCGGTATCGCGATCGACTACGGACTGTTCATGGTGAGCAGATTCCGCGAGGAACTCGCCGAGGGTTACACGGTGAAGGCAGCGGTCCGAAGATCGGTGATGACATCCGGTCAGACGATCGCGTTCTCGGCGACGATCATCATCGCCGCCCTCGCCTGTCTGCTCATGTTCCCGCAGGCCTTCCTGAAATCCGTCGCGTACGGTGCGATCTCATCGGTCGCACTGGCCGCGCTCCTGTCGGTGACCGTGCTGCCCGCGCTCCTGTCGGTACTCGGGCGTCATGTGAACGCTTTCAGCGTGCCGTTCCTCAACCGCAACCAGACGCGTGAGGAAGTCGAGGCCGGATTCTGGGGCAGGCTCGCGAGTTGGGTGATGAAGCACCCGGTGAAGACGGCCGTCCCCACCGTCCTGCTGCTCCTGGCGTTGATCATTCCCTTCAGCAACATCCAGTTCGGCGGTCTGAGCGAGAAGTACCTGCCGCCGGACAACCCGAACCGCGTCGCGCAGGAGAACTTCGACAAGCTGTTCCCCACTGAGCGCACCGAAGAGCTCAAGATGGTGATCGTCTACAACCAGGAAGGCGACAACGTCGCCGGGAGGTTGCAGTCCATCGCCGACGAGGCGAACCAGATCCCCGGTTTCACCAAGCCGTTCTCCCCGACCGCCGAGGGCGGCGCGCTCGACGGTGTGTACGGCGACGAGGAGACCGGTCTGGGCGTCACCCAGATGTCCGCCGGCCTCGTGGACCGGAACACCTCAGCCGAAGCCATCAAGGAACTTCGGGCCATCGACAACCAGGGCATGCGCATCTACATCGCGGGCACCCCGGCTCTGACACAGGACTCCATCGATTCGCTGATGGAGAAACTGCCGCTGATGGCGGTGTTGCTGGTCCTTGTGACCGGCCTGTTGATGTTCCTGGCCTTCGGGTCGGTGATCCTGCCGATCAAGGCCGCGTTGATGACCGCGCTGGGCCTCGGGTCGACGCTCGGCATCCTGACGTGGATCTTCATCGACGGCCACGGCGCATCACTCGCGAACTTCACGCCGGGACCGCTCTTCGCCGCGATCCTGGTGCTGATCATCGCGATCATCTACGGCTTGTCAACGGACTACGAGATATTCCTGTTGTCGAGAATGGTCGAGGCCAGACAGAACGGCGCCTCGACCACCGAGGCGATCCGGACCGGTACCGCCAACACCGGCCGCATCATCACCGCCGCGGCCGCGATCCTGGTGGTGGTGACCGGCGCATTCGGCTTGTCCGAGATCGTGATGATGAAGTACATCGCGTTCGGCATGATCGCTGCGCTGATCCTCGACGCCACGATCATCCGCATGCTGCTCGTGCCCTCGGTGATGAAACTCCTCGGCGACGACTGCTGGTGGTCGCCGCGCTGGATGCAGAAGCTGCAGCAGCGCATCGGATTGGGCGAGACCACACTCAGCGACGAACCGGACGAGAAGGAGCAGCGTCCGCTCGAGTCGGCTGCGGTACGTGCCGGCGGAGTCGTGGAGGCCGCCGAGGCTCCGACCTCGGCTATGCAGGCGTCCGCCCCGCGCACGCCGGACCGGCCCGTCGCTGGCCGCGCGGCGCCGACGGGCGTCTCGCGCGCACTCTCGCGTGCTCGCCCGCAGGGCACCGCACCCGAGCGCGATCGCTCCGGACCCAGCACGGACAGCACGCTCGACGAGTTGATCGGGGACGACGAGCCCGCGACCGGCGCGCGGACGACCGGCTCCCGGCCCGCTGTTCCGAGTAAGGCCGTTCCGGGTAAGGCCGTTCCGGGCAAGGCGGCCGTTCCAGGCCGGACTGCTCCAGGCCGGACCGGACCGAACAGGACCGGACCGCAGGAGCAGCCGCCCCGGCCGAATGCACCGGAGCCTGACATCGCACGACCGGCCACCTCGGGACGCAAGTCCGATGGCCCCGATACCGGTTCGTGGCGGCTGGGTGCCGGCGGCGTCCGTCAGGCATCGCGCGATCTGCGGCCCCGCCCGCAACCACGACCCGGGGCCCCGCTCGCGCAACCCGCCCGGCCCCAGCAGCCGGGCGCCCGCCCGGCCGGCGCCAACCAGCCGATTCCCGGTTCGGCATCCCGCACGCCCGGGCCGAGCACGAATCGGCCGCAGGGGCCGCCGCAGCGACCCACGTCGCAGCCGATCCCCGCGCAGCCCGGCGAACAGGGCGATCGGACGCCTGACGGCCGAACGCAGGGCGACACCGGACGTCGCCAACCGCCTCGGCCGCAGCGCCCCACCTCGGGACCGATCCGTCCGCAGGCCCCGCAGAATCGTGGACCGCGTTCCCCTGCACCCGAATCCTCTGCACCCCGATCCCCTGCACCCCGATCCCCTGCACCCGGATCTTCGGCACCCCAGTCCCCGGCCCAGCCTGATCCCACCGAGGACGAGCCACAGGACAAGCCGCAGAACAAGCACTCGACGAGTGACGACTCGCAGCGGTCAGGCCGTGAACTACGTCCCGACCGTGGCGATGAGGGAACACAGATAAGCGTGCAGGAGCTGCTGCGCCGCAGTCGGGGTCGTCAGTCCGGCGACGAGTGACTGCCGGTTAGGGTGTAGTCCATGCCTGACGACGCTGCCCCGACGGCCGACGCCGCCGACTCCGGGTCGGCTCCGCGTCGGACGTGGCGTGTCTGGCTCCGCTACGGGCTCATCGTCGTCGTCGTCGCCATCCTCGCGGTGGAGGGTGCCATCATCTGGCCCGACCTCAAGGACGCGTGGGCGCGCATCGGTGACATCCGCTGGGAATGGGTGGTCGGTTCGATCATCGCTGCCGGCTTGTCGATGGACAGTTACGCCCAGGTGCAGCGTGCCCTGATGCGCTCGGCCAAGGTCCGCGTGAAGCAGGGCGAGTCGCTCGCGGTGATCCTGGCGTCGAATTCGGTGTCGCAGACCCTGCCCGGCGGGCAGGTGCTCGCCCCCGCCTTCATCTACCGGGAGAGCCGCAAGTGGGGTGCCAGTCCGGTCGTCGCATCCTGGCAACTGGTGATGTCGGGTCTGCTCGCGGGCGCCGGTCTGGCGGTGCTCGGCCTCGGCGGAGCGTTACTCGCAGGTGCGAAGACCAGCCCGTTCTCGGTGATCTTCAGCGTCGCCGGGTTCCTGGTGTTCGCCGTCGCCGTGCAGTATCTCGCCAGTCATCCGCAGCTGCTCGAGAACGCCGGTAAGCGCGTTCTGTCCTGGCTCAACAACGTGCGCGACAAGCCTGATGACCACGGCGTCGCCCGCCTCCAGCAGATCCTCCAACAGCTGCAGGCCGTCAAGCTGAACCGCAGAGACGGTGCGATCGCCTTCGGTTGGAGCATGTTCAACTGGGTTGCCGATGTCGCCTGCCTGGCATTCGCATGCTGGGCCGTCGACGCGCACCCCTCCATATCCGGGCTGATGGTCGCTTACGCGGCCGGCAAGGCGGTCGGCACTGCCGTTCCGTTGCTGCCCGGCGGCCTCGGCGTAGTCGACGCGATGCTGGTTCCCGCGCTGACCACGGCCGGAATGCCACTGCACGACGCGGTGACCGCGGTGATCATCTACCGCATCATCAGCTACGTCCTGATCTCCCTGGTCGGCTGGGTCGTCATCGGAGTGCGCTACCGCGGCGCGTTCAAGTCCGGGGACAGCTTGGACCGCGAGATGGAGCAGGACCGCGCCCAGTCGGGAACCACGGACCAGTCGGGTGCGAACGACCAGGGGCGCGCCGACAGCGGAAGTACCGACAGCGGAGGTACTGACAGCGGGAGCACCGAGGCAGCCGACGCGCCGCCATTCGATCCGGGCGACGACGCCCCGAGCGACCGCGACCACGGCTCCTAGCTACCGTGGAGGCATGACCTCGGCCGATTCCGCTCCACATGCCCCGCACCGCCCCTCATCGCGCACGATGGCGATCGCCGCCGGCGCCGATGTGATCGCCGTGCTGGTGTTCGTTGCCATCGGCCGCCGCAATCACGATGAGTCCGGGACCATCACCGGCCTTCTCACCACGCTGTGGCCGTTCCTGGCGGGCGCGGCCGTCGGCTGGGCCATCGCGTTCGCCTTCACCCGTGCGACGGGATTCGCCCCCGCCCGCCTGCTGCCCGTCGGCGTGATCGTGTGGGTGAGCACCGTCGTGGTCGGCATGGTCCTGCGCGCCGTCTCCGGCCAGGGGACGGCGATCGCGTTCTGCATCGTCGCCTCGATCGCCACCGGAGTCCTCCTCCTCGGCTGGCGTGCCGTGTACGCGCTCATCGCAGCGCGGGCGAACCGCTGATCGCGGCCCGGGACGGAGTCAGTCCGCGGCGGAGACGGTGAAGTACTTCTGCGCCACCTGCAACGCAGCGGTACCGGACTTCTCGCCCTCGCAGTAGACGACGATGACCTTCCCGCCCTGCAGTCCGACGAACCAACCGGGCCCCTGCGGTCCGTTGGTACCGACCAGCGCACGCAGCCCCGGGGCCTTGGTCAGGTCACTTGCGTCGCCTGTGCGTGCGATGGTGGCCATCTGGTCCAGGACGTCGCGCGCCACCGGCGGCTCGAAGGAACCCAGTTCGCCCTTGGTGACCTTGGTCTTCGCCCCCTTGATGACGTACGGGGCCACCGCCTGGTTCTTTCCGTCCGCGGCGCGCGCCAGAGCAACGCCGAGAGCACCCATGTTCATCATGGTCGACGTGTAGTTACTCGGCGTGAAGTTCGCGGTCGAGATCGACGGCTTCTTGGTTTCGCGCGGCAGGCTCACCCCGGGAGCGGAGAACCGCACACCGAGACCGAAGCGGTACAACATGTCGTTGGCGCTCTTGTCACCGTCGTTCTTGTCTTTGGTCGCCCGGTCGATCGCACCGAAGACCGGGTCGAGGGTGCTGCCGGTCGCGTATCCGACACCCGCCTCGATGTCGCGCTTCGCCGCGGACTCGTTCTGCGCCAGTGCGAGGATTCCTCCCGATGACGCGTCGAGCACCATGACGTTGGCCGGCTGCGCTACCTCGACCACGGTGTTCTCGAGCACCAACTGCTCGTTCTGATCGACGCTGGTCGCGATGTCCTTTCCGGGAGGGCCCTGCTTGCCCGCGAGGCGCTGCGGCCGGGATCCCGGGATCTCCAACTGCACCTGCCAGCCCGCAGTCGCGTCGCGGATCGCCGTCCAGTAATTGGAGATGCTCTTCGAGAGCGGTGTCGACAGTCGGCGATCCTCCATCACCAACTGACCGTTCCGCTCCACTGTGACGCCGCTGATCTTCTCCGGATCCGCGTTCAGGTCCTTCATGTCGCTCTCACGGAGCTTCACCGCGGTGATCGGCTGTCCGTTCGCGTCGTCGATCTTGCTGCGGATCACCTTGCTGGTGACCAGCGGTGCGATCGGCTTGATCGCGTCAGACAACGATGAGATCGCGGCGTCGGTCTTCTTACCTGCTGCGGCGGGGTCGAACGTGATGGTGTTGACCGGAACCATCTTCATGAAGGTCTTGCCGGTGCGACTGTTGACCGCGGGAGCTGGCGTGGCATCGGTGCGCACCTTCTGCAGACGCGCCCCCGCAGGCATTCCCTCGTAGATCAGCGCCGGCGCCCACTGAATCCGCCACCCGCTGGACAAGTTGCGGGCGATACCGGAGGTGTTGGTCTCATACGTACCCTGACCTGGCCAGGAGTAGGTGGTCTTCATCACGAAGGAGGCGGTTCCGTCGCTGTACTCGACGGGCTCGCGAACTGTCGTCTCCACCTTCTTCGCATCCATCCCCGAGAAGGTCGCCTGAAGGGACTCCGCCGCTTGCGCAGGTGAGGTCGTGAACTCCGATGCCGCCTCGGCATTCTGTTCGGCGATCGCCGTCGCGAAGTCGTTGGTCATCCGCCCGACATCGGTGTCGCTGTCCGACCCACACGCCACGACAGAGGACAGCATCACGATGACCGCAGTCACCGCGGCCGCAAAGTTTCGTCCCCTCCACGCCATGTATCAATTTTCACTTGTCTCACATTTCAATCCGCACCAGGGACATATCATTACAGATTCAGTCTGATAACAATCCCGCAACAAGGCCATGTTTGTCGCTGTTCTCGGCTTCCGGTCCATAATGGAGGCATGTCCGTGACGATCGTCCGCGGCGCCGAACGCGCCGCCACTCGTACCGACTGGCTCACGTCCCGGCACAGCTTCTCGTTCGGCGACAACTACGAGCCGGCGAACACACATCACGGCGTGCTGATGGCGCATAACGAGGACGTAGTCGCGCCGGGCGAGGGCTTCGACACCCACGCACATGCCGACACCGAGATCATCACCTGGGTCCTCTCCGGTTCGCTCGTTCATCAGGACTCCGAAGGACACTCCGGCGTCATCCACCCCGGGCTCGCCCAGCGCATGAGCGCGGGCACCGGCATCCTGCACTCCGAACGCAACGACTACGCCGAGACGGCGGACGAACCCGTCCACTTCGTCCAGATGTGGGTGATGCCCGACGAGTACGGCCTCACCCCCGGGTACGAACAGCTCGACATCTCCGCCGACCTCTCCCCCGGGGCTCTGGTTCCCGTCGCCTCCGGTGCACCCGAGAACCACTCCGCCATCCGCATCGCCAATGCGGGCGCGACGATGTACGCCGCACGCCTGAACGCCGGCCAGTCGGTGACCGTTCCAGCCGGCCGCTTCACGCACTTGTTCGTCGCAATGGGCGCGGTCACCGCAGACGGCGAGAACCTCGACATGTCCGACGCATTGCGTGCCGACGACTTCGGCGGCACCACGGTGACCGCCCGCACCGACTCCGAGCTCCTCATCTGGTCGATGTCCAAGCGCCTCGGCGAGTAGCCGGCCGGTCCGGCCCACCGCACACCGAGTGGAGACCGAACCGGGATGGAAGGATGGAGGCGTGACTACCGAACAGATCTCCGGCCTGGACCTGGAATGGGTCGACTCGTCCGTACGCGTCGCAGACGACCTCTTCACTCATGTCAACGGCCGATGGCTCGAAAACCACACGATCCCCGGCGACCGCAGCATCGACGGAGCGTTCCACGTCCTACGCGACAACGCCGAGGCGCACGTGCGCGCGATCCTCGAGGAGTGCGCCGACGGTTCACCCGAGGCGGGCAGCACCTCTGCACTCATCGGCGATCTCTACGCATCGTTCATGGACACCGATCGGATCGAGGCCCTCGGGCTCGACGCCATCGCCGACGATCTCCGAGCGATCGACTCGATCACGACGACGACCGACCTGGCTCGTACGCTCGGCGCTCTGCAGCGTGTCGGCGTCGGCGGACTGTTCGGGCTGTACGTCGACACCGACGCCCGCAAGTCCGACCGCTATCTGGTGCACGTGACGCAGAGCGGACTGGGACTCCCCGACGAGTCGTACTACCGCGATCCCAACCACGCCGAGATCCTCACGGCGTACCGCGGTCACGTCGCGGCGATGCTGACCCTCGCCGGTTACGGCGACGCGCAGTCGGCCGCAGCGCAGGTCGTCGAGCTCGAGTCCGCGATCGCGGCACATCACTGGGACGTGGTCCGCCGCCGCGACGCCGAGGCGAGTTACAACCTCCGCACTCTCACCGAATTCGCCGACACCACGACCGGATTCGACGTCGCCGCATGGATCGACGGACTCGACGTCCCCGGCGATCAGACGTTCGCGGAGGTGATCGTCGGGCAGCCCTCCTTCTTCACCGGAGCTGCCGGACTGGTCGGCGAACGTTCCATCGACACGTGGAAGACGTGGCTCACCTGGCAACTGCTGCACACCGCGGCGCCGTACCTGTCGAGCGCTTTCGTCGACGAGAACTTCGCCTTCTACGGCACCACGCTCACCGGCGCGGAGACTATCCGGGACCGCTGGAAGCGGGGTGTGGGCTTCGTCGAGTCGTCAGCCGGATTCGCAGTCGGCGAGATCTACGTCGAGAAGCACTTCCCGCCGGCGGCGAAGGCACGGATGGACGAGCTGATCGCCAACCTGGTCGAGGCCTACCGACGGAACATCTCCGACCTCGACTGGATGACGCCCGCCACCCGCGAACGCGCCCTGGCCAAGCTCGACACCTTCACCCCGAAGATCGGCTATCCGGCCACCTGGATCGATTACTCGACACTCACCGCCGAACGTGACGACCTGGTCGGAAACTCGCGCCGCGCAGCCGCATTCGAGACCGACCGCGAACTGCGGAAGATCGGTTCGCCGGTCGATCGCGACGAATGGTTCATGACGCCGCAGACGGTGAACGCCTACTACAACCCGGGAATGAACGAGATCGTCTTCCCGGCCGCGATCCTGCAGCCTCCGTTCTTCGATCCGGACGCCGACGACGCCGCGAATTACGGCGGGATCGGCGGGGTCATCGGTCATGAGATCGGGCACGGGTTCGACGACCAGGGCGCCAAGTACGACGGCGAGGGCAACCTGGTCGACTGGTGGACCGACGAGGACCGCAGCGAGTTCGGCAAGCGGACGACCGCGCTCGCCGCGCAGTACAGCCAGTTCACTCCCGACGGCCTCGACCCGAAGTACACGGTGAACGGCGAGTTCACGCTCGGCGAGAACATCGGCGACCTCGGTGGCCTGTCGATCGCGCTGGCCGCATACCGGATCGCATCCGAGGACGCGGGCGAGCCGCCCGTCATCGACGGACTGACCGGCGAACAGCGGGTCTTCTTCAGCTGGGCGCAGATCTGGCGCACCAAGACCCGTGAGGCCGAGGCGATCCGCCGGCTGTCGATCGATCCTCACTCGCCTCCCGAGTTCCGCTGCAACGGCGTGGTCCGCAACGTGGACGCCTTCTACGACGCATTCGACGTCCAGCCGGGCGATGCGCTCTACCTCGATCCCGCGGACCGCGTCCACATCTGGTGATCCCCTCGCATTACCAACCCGTGGATTCGGCGATTTCAGCGGTAGCCGACGAGTAGTCGGCTCATACGGGTTGGTGATGCGGGCGGTCGGCGCCGTCGGCCAGGTCCTGCCGGTCGACATACTGATCGACTGATCCACAGATTTCGGTGCACGTCTCACCCCATCGGACTATGGTCTGTGTCACAAATCATTCCAGTTCCCCGAGGTGATTCACCCATGACCGCGATCCATCCCGACGCTGACACCCGCCAGGGCTTCACGACCCTGCGAGCCGGAGGCCTGCACTGGGACTCGTTCCCCCTCCGGCTGTTCACGAAGGGCAACGGCAAGCACTGGGACCCCACCGACCTCGATCACTCGAAGGACGCGGCCGATTGGGCAGGCATCAGCGATGAACAGCGCCGGAGCGCCACCTATCTCGTCGCACAGTTCGTCGCAGGCGAGGAAGCTGTCACCCAGGACATCCAACCGTTCATGTCGGCGATGGCCGCGGAGAACCGCTTCGGCGACGAGATGTACCTGTCGCAGTTCTGCCTCGAGGAGGCCAAGCACGCCCAGGCTTTCCGCCTGTGGATGGACGAAGTGGGCCTCACCGACGATCTCCATCCGTTCGTGGCCGACAATCCGTACTACCGGCAGCTCTTCTACGACGAGCTGCCGAACTCGCTCCGTGTGCTGCAGCAGGATCCGTCTCCGCGGAACCAGGTCCGTGCAAGCGTCACGTACAACCACGTGATCGAGGGCAGCCTGGCCCTCACCGGATACTTCGCGTGGCACAAGATCTGCGTCGAGAACGACATCCTGCCGGGCATGCAGTCGCTGATCAGCCACATCGCCGACGACGAGCGCCGACACATGGCGTGGGGCACGTTCACCTGCCGACGGCACGTCGCAGCCGACGACTCCCTGTGGGAGACGGTCACCGAGCGGATGGGCGAACTCATGCCGATGGCGCTCGGCATGATCACCTGGGTGGACGACCAGTTCGACGACAAGCCGTTCGGCATCGACAACGACGAGTTCCTCGCCTACGCCGCCGACCGCGCTCAGCGCCGACTCGGTGCGATCGAGTCGGCTCGCGGCCGGCCCGTCGAGGACATCGATCTCGACTACTCACCGGCAACTCTGGAGGACACATTCGGCGACGAGGACCAGGAGACACTCGCACGGCACGCGAAGTGACCGCGGCCGTGCCGGGGTCAGGAGTCGGCGTTGCCGGCCTTCCAGACCTTCCACGGCACCGTCCAGTCGCCGTAGGTGTCCCAGACCGGTAGCGGTTCGCCGCCGGAGTTGGTGATCTCCACGACGTCGCCGATCCCGAAGTGGTCGAGCATCCACTTCGCGTTCTCATCACTCAGGTTGACGCAGCCGTGCGAGACGTTCGACGCGCCCTGCTGGCCGGTCGACCACGGGGCTGCGTGCACGAACTCACCGTCGTTCGAGATCCTGAGGTTGTTGAACACCGTCTCCCGGTAGTACTCGGGATCGCCCTGGCACACGCCGTACGTGCACGAGTCCATGATGATCTTCGCGGCTTTCTCGGAGACGACATGCGGCCCGGAGTGCGACGGGTGCTCCGGCGATCCCAGGCTCATCGGCATCTGCCGCACCTGCTCGCCGTCATGGAAGACGGTGAGCTGCTCGGTGTTTCCGTCGGCCTTCGCGATCCACTCGTCGTGCACCGTGTAGTCCGCGGAGTTGTTCTCGGCACCGTAGACCCCGTTGCCCAGGTCGAGGCCGTAGACGTCAGCTTCGACGTGGATCTTGGTGCCCGGCTTCCAGTACTCGGCGGCTCGGTAATGGACGTTCTGATCGTCCGTCCAGTACCAGGCCCCCTCCTGACTCGGCGTCGTCGTGACCTTGAGATGCTTCTCGACCTCGGCCTTGTCGGTCACCGGCTTGGTGAACTGGAAGACCATCGGCTGGCCGACGCCGATGCCCACGCCCGAGTCGACGGTCTCGGGTGCGGGCACCACGTTGGCGTACGCCGTATCGTCCGGTGCGATGGTGCTGACCGTGAACGCCTTCTTCGCATGGTCGCCGTCGTCGTTCACCGCATCGGCCTTGACCGTGTACTTCGATCCATAGCCGAGTTCCTCGGTGGTGTGCCAGGCCGCGCCACCCTCCTCCGAGACGCCGTCGACCTTCTTTCCGGTCTCCGCGTTGGCCACGGTCACCGAGTCGAGTGAGCCTTCGGCAGCGCGGACGATGATCTCGTCGGTGGGATTGAGCGGCTCGGCCCCGTCGATGCCGAGCATTACGCGCGCAGGTGGCGCCGGGTCGGCTCCCGCTCCGCACGCTGCGGCGAACAGCGCGACGACGGCGACGCCGATCGCGGCCAGTACTCGCATCCGGTTGTCTCTCAAGCGCGTGCCTTCCCATTGCCGAACAGAGCGCTCCGACCTGCCGAAACCGAGGGAACGGACATTCCAGCCTCGGTCGTGCGGCAGAGCTCCGGAGCTCATGTCTTCAGCGTACGTGCGCACCGAAATAGAACACGTTCTATTCTGTTCTCATGGACGTGACATACGAGGGAACCAAACGCGAGATCACCACCGATAAGGGCGTCATCCGCTACCACGAGGCAGGCGCGGACAACAGCGACGTGCTGATCCTCCTGCACGGCAGCGGCCCCGGAGTGAACGGTTGGCGCAACTACCGCGGCAACCTGGAGTTCTTCGCACAGACGCACCACTGCTACATCGTCGAGTTCCCCGGGTTCGGAGTCTCCGACCCGGTCGAGGGGCATCCGGTGCTCACCGCGGGCTCGTCGGTCATCCGGTTCATGGATGCTCTCAACATCGACAAGGCCGCGATGATCGGGAACTCGATGGGCGGCGTCGTCGCCATCAACTTGGCCATCAAGCACCCCGACCGCGTCGCGAAGCTCGTCACCATCGGCGGAGTGGGACCGAACGTCTTCAGTTCCAGCCCGTCCGAGGGGCTGCGGCTGCTGCAGGAGTTCACCGATGCTCCCGACCGCGACAAGCTGGTGCGGTGGCTGAACTCCATGGTCTACGACCGCGCCATCGTCACCGACGACCTCATCGAGGAGCGCTGGGAGGCCGCAGCCGATCCGGACGCGCAGAAGACCGCGTCCACGATGTACGGGTCGGCTGCGTTCGAGATGCAGCAGAAGTTCCTCGCCGACGCCGACTTGCCGCCGTACTGGGCGATGATGCACAAGGTGAAGTGCCCGACGCTGCTCACCTGGGGTCGTGATGACCGGGTGAGTCCGCCCGACATGTCGATGGTGCCGATGCGGCTCATCCCCGAAGCCGAGCTGCACATCTTCCCGAAGTGCGGGCACTGGGTGATGATCGAGGCCAAGGAAGCGTTCGAAGCCACCGTGGCGACGTTCCTCGCCGACTGAAGTCCGACGGCGCAACCACGCGGCCGCGCGAGTCAGCCTCGCTGAGCGGCGAGAACCGCAGGGCCCATCACCGCCGCCAACTCGGCCGCGGCGTCCGACTCGGGGTCGGGCGGCATCGCGATGAAGCTGAGCGCCATCCGCGCGATCGCGCGGGCGACCCGGCCTGCGTTCTCGTCGTTCAAGCCGACCCACGACTCGGACAGCGTCACCTTCAGCCGCTCGGATGCCGACTCGATGAGGGGCGCGGCGTCGGTGGTGATGAGCTTCAGCAGATCGGGTTTCGCTTCGCCGCTGAGCAGCGAGAGGATCATCGGATCCTGGGCTGCGCTAGCGAAGAATCCCGCGAAACCGGTCTCCAGAGCACCGCGTACGTCACCCGAATGCGACCGGACGGACGCGTCGATCTCGTTCGTGAACTCGTCGACCAGACGGAGAGCGTAGCTCTGCGCTAAGCCGTTACGGGACCCGAACTCGTTGTAGACCGTCTGCCTGCTGACTCCCGCGCACCGGGCGACGTCGCTCATGGTCACCTGCGCCCAGTCCTTGACGACCATCAACTCACGCAGACCGTCGAGCAGTGAGTTGCGCAGCAACCGCTTACTGGCCGACGCGTACGTCTCGCGGCCGGTGTTTCGGCTGTCCGTCGGAGCGCTCACACCGTCGAGCCTAGCCTCTCACCGATCTCCGCCCGGCATGCGCGCGCCTCGGCCGGACGCCCGACCGTGACCGCCCCGACCAGCTCGCCACCGGCCAGCACTCGCACCGTCGCATCGGCGTCCGCGAGCGATCCGTCGACTGCGACATCTCCTCCGACCGCAGGCCAGCCGACGATCTGCACATTCACGCCGTACTGGATCGTCCACGCACGCGGCACGTCGCACAGCGTCTGCGCAGGCACGCCGTCGAGATCGGCGAGCACCGCGAGCGCCGCCGCTCGCCCCTGCTCGGTTGCGCCGAACCAGTGTCCGCCGAGAGCCGGCCGATCGGTCAGCGGATCCGGGGGCGCAGCGGCGTCGCCGGCAGCGTAGACGCCGGAGACTGCGGTCCGCAGCGCGCCATCCACCACGATCCCCTCCGGCACGGTCCGCAGCCCAGCCGCGGCCGCGAGTCGGACGTCGGGCGACATCCCGACAGCCGCGACGACCGGTCCATCGAGCCGCGCGCCGCCGGTCAGCGTCACGCCGTGCGCGTCGGCTGCCATGACGTCCGCGCCCAACCGGATCCGGACCCCGTTCGCTCGGTGCAGATCGGCGAGCCAGTCGCTCACGCATTCGGGAACCACGCGCGGAAGCAGACGCGCCGCCGCATCGACGACGTCGACGGATACGCCGTGGGCCGCACACGACGCCGCGAGCTCCAGCCCGATGAGGCCGCCACCGACGATGGTGAGCCGACCGGCGTCCTGGATGAGTGCACGTGCCGTCAGGGCCTCGGGCAGCGTCCTCAGGGTCGGGACGTCCGCACCGAGCCAACCCGGCCGACTCGATACCCCGCCAGTGGCGAGAATCAGTGCGGCGTAGCCGATCTCACGGTCGCCGTCGCAGATGACGACCCGACGTTCGGCATCGATGCCCGTGACGGCGACGCCGGTGATCAGGTTGATTCCCTTGTCCGCCCACGCCTGCGGCTTCTGCAAACCGATCCGTTCCGGTGACAGATCTGCCGCGAGCAGGTCCTTGGTCAGCGCAGTCCGCCGATAGGGCGCGGCCGCCTCGGCGCCGATCAGCGTGACCGGTCCGGCGAAGCCGTTCGCGCGCAGTGCTGTCGCCGCGGTCGTCCCCGCGGTGCCACCGCCCACGATCACGACTCCTGGAGCCGAGCTCACGGTCGGGCCACCTCGACCATCTCGAAGTCGGCTTTGGCTGCACCGCAGTCGGGGCAGCTCCAGTCGGCGGGGATGTCGTCCCAGCGGGTGCCCGGCTCGATTCCGTCCTCGGGCCAGCCCTCTGCCTCGTCATACTCGAATCCGCACTGCATGCAGCGGAAGAGTCTGTAGTTCATGTCATTCCCCCTCTGGAATGAAGTCGGACTTCTCGCGAACACCGCAGTCGGGGCACGGCCAGTCCTCGGGAACCTCGGCCCAGGAAGTACCTGCCGGATAGCCTTCACGTGGCGCGCCGACAGACTCGTCGTAGACGTAATCGCACACTTCGCAACGGTAAGCAGCCATGGCGATCACGCCTGCCCGTACTTGGCGAGGAGCGCAGCTTCCTTGCCCGGCTGGAGATTTGCCCGCGTCAGATCACCGTCGTAATGGGCGAGGACCCGCTTGTCCATGATCTTGCGCCAGATCGGCGGGAAATACGCAACGGTGATCATGCTCGCGTAGCCGCTCGGCAGGTTGGGCGCTTCGTCGAAGCTGCGCAGCGTCTGGTAGCGACGAGTCGGGTTCGCATGGTGATCGCTGTGCCGCTGCAGGTGATACAGGAAGATGTTGGTGCAGATGTGATCACTGTTCCAGCTGTGCGCCGGAGTGCACCGCTCGAACCGACCGCGGGCGTTCTGCCTGCGGACCAATCCGTAGTGCTCGAGATAGTTGACGGTCTCGAGGAGCGAGAATCCGTAGATCGCCTGAATCACCATGAACGGCAGCACCTGCCAGCCGAAGACCGCAGCCAGTGCGCCCCACAGCACCACCGACATCGCCCAGGCGTTGAGGACGTCGTTGCTCGGATGGACGACCGGCTTGCCGACCTTCTTCAGGCGGTTCGCCTCTAGTCGCCAGGCCGACTTCAGTCCGCCGAACACGCTGCGCGGCAAGAAGTGCCAGAAGGACTCACCGAAGCGCGAACTCGCGGGATCATCCGGGGTCGCGACTCGGACATGGTGTCCGCGGTTGTGCTCGATGAAGAAGTGGCCGTAGAACGTCTGCGCCAACGTGATCTTGGAGAGCCAGCGTTCCAGCGAGACCTTCTTGTGCCCGAGTTCGTGAGCCGTGTTGATTCCGATGCCACCCATCGCACCGATCGAGAACGCGAGACCGATCTTCGATACGAGGCCGAGCGATCCGCCGTCGATACCGAGCCAGCTCAGGTCACCGAAGCGCCCGCCTGGGCCCGCAGTCCAGAGATAGCCGGCGAACGCCAGGCTGGCCATCTGGAACGGGATGTATGCATACGTGCAGTACCGGTAGTACTTGTCCTCCTCGAGCTGCTCCATCAGCTCCTCCGGAGGATTCTGTCCGTCCGGACCGAAGAAGACGTCGAGAATCGGCAGCAGCACGTAGATCAGGAACGGGCCGACCCACCACCACGCCGGCGAGACGGCGGACAGCCAACTCCAACCGAGTTGATCGCCGCCCCAGTTCATCAGGGCCACGAACCCGGTGGCGAGGAATATCGCGGTCGGTGGCACTAGACCCAGCACCCAGAGGTGCCGCTTCCTGTCGCGCCACTGGAGATCTGCGACAGGTCTGTCGTCGAGTGTGGGATTCGCCATGTGGTCCTCCTCGGTCTGGCGGTTACCTCACTTGACACTATCCGATTGATCGTCCGCTGACTAGACATCGTAGCTAACTTGTATAGTTACAGATCGATGACCGCCCGCCCACGAATCGCTAAAATCGAACGCATGACTTTCTCGAGGTTCGTCGCCATCGGCGACTCGCAGACCGAGGGGATGTGCGACGGGGACGATGCAGCCGGCTACCGCGGCTGGGCCGATCGCCTCGCAGAGCACCTGGCAGCGGATTACCCCGACCTCCAGTACGCCAACCTCGCGATTCGCGGAAAGAACACCCGCAAGACGCGCGATGAGCAGCTGGAGCGAGCGATCGCTCTCGAACCCGACCTGGTGGCCGCACCGCTCGGCATGAACGACGTCATCGGCCGCACCGACTTCGCCGCCCTGCACGCCGACCTGACGTACATCTACGGTCGCCTCGCGGAGACCGGCGCGACCGTCGTCATCTCGACGTTCCCCGACGTCGCGCGCACGATCCCATTCGGCAGACGCATCGAGGATCGGCTCCTGTGGCTCAACTCGGCGATGCACGGCTTCGCAGAGAAGCACGAGAACTTCGTCCTGGTCGACCTGTACACCGCTCCCGCCCTCATCGACCTGCGCTCGTGGTCGCGAGATCGACTTCACGCCTCACCGTCCGGACATGAGCGGTTCGCGGCAGGTGCCGCCTACGCACTCGGGTTGCCGGGCAGCACCCCCGACTGGGGATACCCACTCGTACCGGACGGACATCCGAACCCGCTGATCCGCACCTTGCGAGATGCGAGTTGGCTCGTCGAGTTCTTCACCCCCTGGTTCATCAGAAAGGTGCGCGGGCGATCGCTCGGCGACGGCCGCAGCCCCAAACGCCCGGAACTGACCCCCGTGATCCCGCCCGGAGTAGCCGCCGACTGACCTGTGCCGACGGCTCGCCATGCACCCGCGTCGGATTCAGAGTCGTGGAGCGACGCGAAACTCCGCACCCGCATCGAGTGCGTCGTCGCACGCGAAGAAGTCGTTGCCGCCTCGATCGGTCGATACCACTGAGATCGTGCCGTCGTCGTTGCACACGACGCGCCCCTGATCCCGCCCCACCAGCAACTTCCACATGCTGGTGGAATCGTCGTGCGCCCGGGCAGGGGCCCGCATCGGAACCAGGCCCTCGCCGTTGAACGCGTACACGCCGAACCATGTGTACGTGCCATCCGAACCGCGTCCGACGACCACCTCGCGGCCCGGCCTGCCGTCGAGGTTGTACAACGCGACGTCACTGGTCACCGCGTCCGCGTAGATGCGTGCGGCGCGAGGGACCACGGCCGTCTGCACGTGCCGCGCATCGTCGAACGCCACCCGAACCTGTGCGCTGCCGTCCACCCCGTTGACGATGCCGACCCCTTGGATCGATCCGTCTCCCGCGACCGGACCCGCACCGACCGATTCGCATCCGTAGCCGATGGACCCGCACGGGGAGACGACCGCCTCGGACCGTTGGGGAGCCGCAGCGTCCTCGGCCGAACACGCGACGAGCCCGGCCGCCACCGCGGCTACCGCAGCGAATACACGTCCTACCTGCATCGGCGCCCCCTGCACATACGAAAGATGCTGGTGCGCTCATCGTGACAGAACCGGCCGTGCATGTGATGCAGTTCACTTCCGGCGTGGCGCGGTCGAGATCCCATCGTCATCGAATCGTGTTCCGCGCTCCGCCGTGCGGGTCCTCGCCTACGCAGATGCGACAGTGCGGCCCCGGTGATCTCCACCGGGGCCGCACTGCGAATCTCGTTCGGACCTCCTCAGCTACGCCGAGTCCGCCCGAATCGGGGTCACTTGACGAGGTTCTCGTTCGTCAGCTTCTTGACGCCCGAGTCCGCCTTCTCGACCAGCGAGGCCGGCGGCTCGAAGTGGCTGCCGTACTTACTCGCGAGATCGCGGGCACGTGCGACGAAGCCGGCGATTCCGCCCTCGTACTGGTTGATGTACTGCACGACACCGCCGGTCCACGCCGGGAAACCGATGCCGAAGATCGAACCGATGTTGGCATCCTCGACGGAGGTCAGAACGCCCTCGTCGAAGCACTTCACCGTCTCGAGGGACTCCGCGAAGAGCATCCGCTCCTTCATGTCCTCCATCGGGATCTCAGTGGAACCCGAATCGAAGTTCTCACGGACGCCCGGCCAGATGAGACCGCGCTTGCCGTCGGTGTAGTCGTAGAAGCCCTTGCCGTCCTTCTTGGAGGTGCGGCCCAGGTCGACCATCTTGTCGACGACTGCGTACGAGCCGTGCTCCGGGTACTCGGTACCCGCGGCCTCGGCAGCGTCCTGGGTCTCCTTGCGGATCTTCTGCATCAGGATCAGCGTGAGCTCGTCGGACAGCTGCAGCGGCGGTGCCGGGTATCCCGCCTGGCTGCCTGCCTGTTCGATGAACGCGGGCTCGACGCCCTCACCCACGGCGGCGAGCGCCTCGTTGATGAAGGTGCCGATCACGCGGCTGGTGAAGAAGCCGCGGCTGTCGTTGACGACGATCGGCGTCTTGCGGATCTGCATGGTGTAGTCGATGACCTTGGCCAGGACCTCGTCCTTGGTCTTCTCACCGCAGATGATCTCGACCAGCGGCATCTTGTCGACGGGCGAGAAGAAGTGGATGCCGATGAAGTCCTCGGGACGGTTGACGCCCTCGGCGAGAGTCGTGATCGGCAGGGTCGAGGTGTTCGATCCCAGCACGGCCTCCGGCTCGACGATGTCCTGGATCTCCTGGAACACCTTCTCCTTGACCTCGACCGACTCGAACGCGGCCTCGATCACCAGATCGACGCCCTTGAAGTCCTGCGGGTCGATGGTCGGCGTGATGCGGCCGAGCAGCTCGTCGGAGCGCTCCTTCGTGGTCTTGCCACGCGAGAGCGCCTTCTCCTCGAGCTTCTCCGAGTAGCCCTTGCCCCGCTTGGCGGCGTCGAGGTCGATGTCCTTGAGGACCACCTCGATGCCGGCCTTGGCCGAGACGTAGGCGATCGCGGCACCCATCATGCCTGCGCCGATGACGCCGACCTTCGTGGCCTTCCACTTGTCGACGCCGTCGGGGCGCGAGCCGCCGCCGTTGATGTGCTGCAGGTCGAAGAAGAACGCCTTGATCATGTTCTGTGCGACCTGACCGGTCACCAGGGACACGAAGTAGCGGGTCTCGACCTCGTCAGCGGTGTCGACGTCGACGTACGCACCCTCGATGGCTGCGGCCAGGATGGCCCGCGGAGCCGGCATGTTGGCACCCTTGATCTGCTTGCGCAGCAGTGCCGGGAAGGCCGGGAGGTTGGCGGCGACGGCCGGGTTGGTCGGGGCGCCACCGGGCATCTTGTAGCCCTTGACGTCGAACGGCTGCTGAGCCTCCGGGTTCTCCTTGATCCAGGCCTTGGCGGCCGGGACCAACTCGTCGATGCTTCCGACGACCTCGTCGATCAGACCGAGTTCCTTGGCCTTGGCCGGCTTCAGGCGCGGGCCCTGCAGCAGGACACCCATGAGGGCCTGCTGCATGCCGAGCAGACGCACGGTACGGGTGACGCCGCCGCCGCCCGGGAGCAGGCCGAGGGTCACCTCGGGCAGACCGAGCTGGTTGCCCTTGACGTCCGCGGCGATGCGGTGGTGGGTGTGCAGGGCGAGCTCGAGGCCGCCGCCGAGTGCCGCGCCGTTGATGGCCGCGACGACCGGCTTACCGAGGATCTCCAAGCGGCGGAGAACCTTCTTCATGCCGTTGGTGCGCTCGGTGATCGCGGCTGCGATCTCCTCCTTGGACTGCGTCTTCTCCGACGTCATGTCCTTGAGGTCGCCGCCGGCGAAGAACGTCTTCTTCGACGAGGTGACCACCACGCCGGCAAGATCGTCCTTCTCGGCTTCGAGGCGGTCGACGGTGGTAGCGAGCGAGTCCATGAACAGCTGGTTCATGGTGTTGGCGCCTTGGTTCGGATCGTCAAGAGTGAGGATGACGACGCCGTCGGCGTCCTTCTCCCACTGAATCATGTTGTCAGTCATGAGTTGTAAGTCTTTCCTTCTCGTTCAGTCCGGCTCAGAGGCGTTCGATGACGGTTGCGACGCCCATGCCGCCGCCGATGCACAGGGTGACCAGGCCGTAGCGGCCGCCGACACGCTCGAGCTCGTCGAGGGTGCTGCCCATGATCATCGCGCCGGTCGCGCCGAGCGGGTGGCCGAGGGCGATCGCGCCGCCGTTGATGTTGACCTTCTCGTGCGGGACGTTCAGGTCCTTCATCCACTTCATGACGACCGAGGCGAACGCTTCGTTGAGCTCGAAGACGTCGATGTCGTCGACGGTCAGACCGGCGCGCTCGAGTGCGAGCTCGGTGGCCGGGGTGGGACCGGTGAGCATGATGGCCGGTTCGCTGCCGACCTCGCCGTACGAGACGACGCGGGCACGCGGGGTCAGGCCGTTGCGCTTGCCTGCCTCCTCGGTGCCGACCAGGACCAGTCCGGAGCCATCGACGATGCCCGAGCTGTTACCGCCCGTGTGGACGTGGTTGACCTTCTCCACGTTCGGGTACTTCTGCATGATGACGTCGTCGAAGCCCGCCATGTCGGCCAGACCCTGGAACGCCGGCTTCAGCTTGCCGAGGCTCTCGGCGGTGGTGCCGGGCCGACGGTGCTCGTCGTTGTCGAGGAGGGTGACGCCGTTGATGTCCTTGACCGGGATGATCGACTTCGAGAAGCGGCCCTCGTCCCATGCGCGAGCGGCACGCGTCTGCGACTCGGCGGCGTAGCCGTCGACGTCCTCACGCGAGAAGCCCTCGATGGTGGCGATCAGGTCGGCGCCGATGCCCTGCGGGGCGATGTAGTGGTCGTACGCGGTGGCCGGATCCATGAAGAGAGCACCGCCGTCGCTGCCCATCGGCACGCGCGACATCGACTCGACGCCGCCTGCCAGCACCAGATCGTCGTAGCCGGAGCGAACCTTGGCCGCCGCCAGGTTGACGGCCTCGAGACCGGACGCGCAGAAGCGGTTGATCTGGGTGCCCGGGACGGTCTCGCCCAGGCCCGAGGTGATCGCAGCGGTACGCGCGATGACCGCGCCCTGCTCGCCGACGGGCGAGACGACGCCGAGCACAACGTCGTTGACGTCCTTGGGGTCCAGGTCGCCGTGACGGGCGAGCAGACCGTCGATCAGACCCGAGACCAGGTCGATCGGCTTGACGCTGTGCAGCGAACCTCCGCGCTGCTTGCCACGGGGCGTACGGACCGCCTCGTAGATGAATGCTTCGTCGGACACAAGTGTTCCTTTCACACGAACCTTAGGTGGTTACGGATTGAGGCTAACGCGCAATAACGCATTTGGCTATAGCGTGTGGTCAGAAGGATACAAACTCGTCCGTATATGGGCTATGGTCGGTTCACCATGACGTCCTCGCGAACCGCGCGCAACACTCGGTCGGCAGACCGCAGGCGCCAGCTCATCGACGCTGCGGCAGCACTGTTCGTCGAACGCGGATACCCGCATGTCAGCGTCGCGGACATCGCTCGGCGAGCCGGAGTGAGCGCCCCGACCCTCTATCGGCACTTCGATGACAAGCAGGCCCTCCTCTTCGCCGCCGTGCAGACGCGGGTCGATGATCTCGAGGCCAGTACCGACGCCGCCGGACTCGACGCGGCGAACGACCCGGTCGAGGCCCTCACACGTGCGGTGACCCGGCTCGGCATCTGCAACCCGCAGGCCACCTCGCTGTGGCGCTGGTCCGGTCAGCATCTGTCGGTGGAGCAGAACCGCGAGGTCGTGCGGCGCACGCGGGCCACCCTGCGCCGGTGGGCGGCAGCGATCAACACCGGTCGCCCCGGGCTGACAGAACGCGAATCCATGTATCTGGCCGGCGCTGTGCTCAGTGTGGTCGGCAGTGCGGCGGGACGCGCGGCGCGCACCGTGCCGATGCACATCGAAGACGAGTTGATGAACCTGATCCGGCGTACCACCGGACTCTCGCCCCGCGACGCGACGCCGCTCCCCGATCCGGTCGGACTCGGCGACACCGTGCGCACCCGCCGTGACGAGATCCTCGACGCCGCAGCGGAGTTGTTCGCGCGCAACGGGTTCGCCGGTTCGGGCGTGGACGACATCGGCGCGGCAGTCGGGATCACCGGACCGAGCGTCTACAAGCACTTCCCGTCGAAGAACGCGATCCTCCTGGCCATCGGGCAACGCAGCGCGAACCGTCTCGATGCGCTCGCTCTGGCCGCCTTCGCAGCGGTCCCCGACGCACGGGGGCGCCTCAACTCCCTCGTCGACTCGTACGTCCACGCGATCACCTCGTCGCCCGATCTGGTCGTCGCGTTGACCAGTGGGTACGCCTTGGCGGGCGATCCGCACGCCGGTGAGCTCGTGGCCAGCCAGCGCCGCTACGTGCAACGCTGGGCGACGCTGCTGATGGAGGTCGATCCGGCGCGCAGCATCGAATCGGCGAGGCTGGCCGTCCACGCCGCGCTGTCGATCGTGAACGACGCGGAGCGGATGCCCCGCAGCACCGGACGTCCCGAGTTCGCTGCCCGGGTCGCATATCTGATGAAGGGACTGCTCGGTGTCTGACGAACCGACCGACTACTCGCGCGACGAGGTGACCGCTGCCCTCGACCTCGATCCCGACTACGCGCAGCGATTCTGGAATGCGTTCGGGTTCGCCCATGAGTCCGGGCGCTCCGATCAGCGATTCACCACCGAGGACCTGTCGGCGCTCGCCGTGTTCGCTGCGGGGGACCACGCGATGGACACCCGCACACAGCTCGCTGCCGCACGGGCGATCGGACAGGCCACCGCACGACTGGCCGAGTGGCAGGCCGACCAGATTCGTGCGCTCTCGTCCAACAGCGGAGTTCCGGCGTCGACGGAGGAGATGATCGACGCCCTCTCACACCTGCAGCGATTGGTATGGCGGCGCCATCTGGACTCGTATCTTGCATCGTCCGAACGTGTTTCGGACACCGCGGAGGCGATCGTCGGGTTCGCCGACATCGTCGGCTACACGTCGATGTCGCGCCGACTCGGCATGGGCGAACTCGAGGAACTGCTCGAAGCGTTCGAGTCCGCGGCGCACTCCATCGTCGTCGCGCAGGGCGGACGGATCGTGAAGTCGATCGGCGACGCGGTCATGTTCACCGCCCCGACCGCCGGGTCCGCGGCAGAGGTGGCGATCGCGCTCCATGCCCTTGCCCAGGACGGGACGCTGCCGACACTCCGCATCGGCATGGCGCGCGGAGACGTCCTCACCCGAATGGGCGACCTGTTCGGCGAGCCGGTCAACATCGCTGCCCGGCTCGCGAGCGGCGCACGTTCGGGCAAGACGTTGATAGGCGAGAGACTGGCCGCCGAGCTCGGCGACGACGAACGCTTCTACGTCAGTTCCATTCCGCCGCTTTCGGTCCGCGGATACCGGCGCCTGCACGCCTGGACCCTCGCTCGGAATCGCGACTGGAAGCCGTAGCCGGACGGCACGGCCGAGGCGCGTCCCGCATAATCCGGTGGAGACTGTCGGACCTGCACCGTACCGTTATTCGCATGAACGACCGACATGACCGATCCATCGCTGTCGAGGCCGTCGACCTGGTCAAGCGCTTCGGCGACTTCACAGCGGTCGACGGCGTGAGTTTCGCGGTGCCGACCGGCACGGTCCTGGGGATGCTCGGACCGAACGGCGCAGGTAAGACGACCGCGGTCCGCATGATGACCACTCTCAGCGAACCGACGTCCGGCACCGCTCGCATCAGCGGGTACGACGTGAAGGACGAACCCGATGCGGTGCGCCGCAGCATGGGCCTCACCGGCCAGGCTGCGACGGTCGACGAACTCCTCACCGGCCGCGAGAACATGGCGATGATCGGCGGGCTGTACGGAATCGGCCGCACGGCGCTCCGCAAGCGGAGCGAGGAGCTCCTCGAGCAGTTCTCACTCACCGAGGCCGGAGACAAGACGGTGCGCGAGTACTCCGGCGGCATGCGACGCCGTATCGATCTCGCGGTCAGCCTGATCGCCGCACCTCCCGTGCTGTTCCTCGACGAACCGACCACCGGCCTCGATCCGCACAGCCGCAACGAACTGTGGGACGTGCTGCGCGGCCTGGTCGCCGCGGGCACGACCCTGGTGCTCACCACCCAGTACCTGGAGGAGGCCGACCAGTTGGCCGACCGGATCGTGGTCATCGATGCGGGCAAGATCATCGCCGAGGGGACGCCGCTCGAACTGAAGAAGCAGGCGGGTGCAGCCAGTCTGGTCACCGCGGTCACGCACGCCGCGGACGTCCCGTCGGCTCGGGCGCTCCTCGACCAGGTATCCGACGAGGTGTTCGTCGACGAGCACGCTCGAACCCTGACGCTTCCTGCCGGTGGTCTCGCCGATCTGACACGCGTCGCAGCATTGCTCGACGAGTCGGGGATCGCCGTCGACGATCTCGGTTTGTCTCGCCCCAGCCTCGACGACGTCTTCCTCAGCCTCACCGGCCACCTCGCCGAACCGTCCGCACCGGTCGCGGACTCCGATTCCGAAGGAGCCAGCGCATGAGTGCGCCCACTGCCGATCCGCGATTGGCGATTCATCCACCGAGCGTCTGGCGACAGACGACGATCATGGTGAAACGCAGCCTCATTCACACCAAGCGAATGCCCGAGATGCTGTCGGACGTGACGGCGCAGCCGATCATGTTCGTAGTGCTGTTCGCGTTCGTCTTCGGTCCCGCCATGCCGATTCCCGGTGGCGGGAGCTACCGGGAGTACCTGCTGCCGGGCATCATGGGCCAGACCATCGTGTTCACTGCGTTCATCGTGTCGAACGGCATCACCGCCGACGTCGACAAGGGCATCGTCGACCGCTTCCGCTCATTGCCGATCAACCGGACGTCGTACCTGCTGGGTCGCGCGATCGCATCGTTGATGCACTCTTCGATCGGCATCGTCGTGATGGCCCTGACCGGGCTGGCGATCGGCTGGCGGATCCACACCTCGTTCCTCGAGGGGATCGTCGGGTTCGCGATGGTGCTGGTATTCGGTTTCGGAATGATCTGGTTCGGCATTCTCGTCGGTTCGTGGCTGCGGTCGGTGGAGGCGGTGAACGGCTTCATGTTCACGATTCTGTTCCCACTGACGTTCCTGTCGAACGCATTCGTCCCCACGGCTCCGATGGCCCCATGGCTGCGCGCGATCGCCGAGTGGAACCCCATATCGTCCCTGGTTCAGGCAATGCGGCAGCTGTGGGGAAATGGCCCGCCTGCCGGCCCGGAAGCAGCACTGCCACTGCATCATCCGATCCTGTCGACGGTGCTGTGGTCCGTGGCGCTGACAGCGATCTTCGCGCCGTTCGCGCTCCGCGCTTTCCGCCGCCGCACGGCCGACTAATGAGAGTCGTGGGAGAGGTGCACGCGAGGTGACCGATGACGAGCGCCGACCCAACGAGACCCCGGCTGAGCAACTGGACCGCAATTGGTTCAGCCTGTTGCAGGAGTTGAGGGTCGTTCAGACCGGGGTGCAGATCCTCACCGGACTGCTCCTGACGCTCCCGTTCCAACAGCGTTTCGAGGACTTGGACCACGTCGGCCGGATCGTGTACATCGTGGCCGTCTGTTCGTCCGTCCTGGCCACAGCCGCCTTGGTCGCTCCCGTCATCATGCATCGCCTATTGTTCCGCCGTTACGCTCTCGCCCGTCTCGTCCGGGTCGCCCACCTGCTCACGATTCTCGGCGTGGCGATGCTCGGCATCTCGGTCACGGCAGTTCTCGCCCTGATCTTCGGCGTGGTCCTCGGACCGGTCGCCGCCGGCACGGCAGCCGGCGTCGGTGCGCTGCTGTTCGTGCTCTTATGGCTGGTCCTTCCGTTCAGCCTTCGGCGAGACCTGTCTCCGCATGCAGGTCCACACGAGTAGACGTCATCGCTTACGCGGTCCGGGAAAGAGCATCCAGCGGG
Source organism: Gordonia zhaorongruii (assembly GCF_007559005.1). Lineage (GTDB taxonomy): Bacteria > Actinomycetota > Actinomycetes > Mycobacteriales > Mycobacteriaceae > Gordonia > Gordonia zhaorongruii. Next base: position 3,066,131 of record NZ_CP041763.1, read on the forward strand.
TCCGCGTACAGAGCATCGAGTGCGACCGCACCTGCCGCCTTCTGTTGAACGGTGATCGCCGAGCGCGCCACTCGGACATCGCGCTGGGTGACCACCGATGTGGCACGCAACGCCTTGCTCACCGCAGGCAACGACTCCGGGTAGTCCGTGAACGCCTGTCCGCCCAGGATCACATGATCCGGGTTGAAGATGTCAGAGATCAGAGCGACCGTGCGGCCGAGGACCTCGGCCCGCTCGATCAGGATCGCGTGCGCTACCTCGTTCCCGGTCCGTGCGGCGGTGCGAAGGCCATCGATCGAGGAGATATCCAGCCCGGCACTCGCTGCGGCATGCAGGATTCCGGAGTCGCCTACCGCGTCCTCCAGTCGACCCGTGCCGTCCGGGTCGAGGTACTGCGTCGTACCGGTCGGGAAGTGCCCGATGGTGGGCGGCCCCGCGGCCGGGGTGTGCACGGTGCCGTCGACGCTGAACGCGATGCCGACCATCTCCCGTGCATAGAAGTACAGGAAGTTCTGTCCCTGCTCGGACGGGTTGACGACCAGTTCGGCAGCGGCCATCGCCTCGACGTGCGAAGCCACCGAGACGGGAAGACCGATGCTCTCGGCGATCACACGTCCAACCGGCACGCCCTGCCAGCCGAGGCGCGGATGATCGACGACCCCGCCGTCGGCCACGCGACCGCCGATGGCGACGCCCGCCCACAGGAGTCGCTTGCCGACCCACCGATCGGCGAACCGGCGCGCACTCTCACCGATCGAGGCGACGATCTCCTCTGCGGTTCCGGTCTGCGGAGTGGGGATGGCGATCGCCCCGGCCACCCGGTGCATCAGGTCGTGAGTGGTGATCGACGTGGTCTTGAAACCGATGTGGATTCCGATGGTCAGGAAGCCCGCGGTGTTGATCTCGAACGGCACCCGCGGACGGCCGACGGCTCCAGGCGGAGTGAGATCTGCACGCTCACGGATGAGGCCCGCCTTCAGAAGCGCGCTCACCTGCCGGTTGACAGTCGAGATCGACAGGCCGGTGATCGCCGCCGCATCGTCGCGGAACACCGGGCCGGAGACCCGGGCGGTGCGGAGCACGAGCGCTGCCGCCTTCGTGGACAGCTGCAGCCCGGCCGTACGGACGTACGGCGCGCTCGGAGCGAGTCGGGGCGTCGACGGGGTCGGCCGCTGGCCGTTGATCGGCCGGACGGGGACGTCGACCGGAGCCGTCGAGACGGGGAGGGGACGGGAAAGGGTGGAAGTCATCTTCTGTTGGATCCTTGTGCCGGACGCGTCACCGCCGAAGGTTCGGCGGTGCGCAGCGTTGGTCGATGCCCACACAGATCAGGTGGGCGTAAAGCAGCTGGTTCAGCGCATTCGACGGCGACAGAGGATCCGAGCCAACGGCAGGCGGCATCCCAGAGCGGTCGTCTCGTAGGAGACCTCCGGGATCGCGTACGGCTGGCTGGTCATGAAGCCGAAGCTAGCAAGGCACCGCACCGTTGGCAAGCGGCGGGTGATGGCTACTGTGAAACAGTGACGACTGACACGTTCGACGATCGCCCCCGCGACGCGGAATCGGCGGCGTGAAGTGGGGGCCATCTACCTCGTACGGCACGGTCAGGCTCCAGCGCACGCCTACGGTGTCGGCGTCCCGGATCCCCTTGCTCCGGGACTCACCGAACTCGGTGAGAGACAGGCGCATCGCACGGGACGGGCGCTCACTGCACAGGTGCGGACTTTCGACGCGGCCATCTCCGGTGATCTCCCCCGGCAGCGCGCGACCCTGCACGGAGTTCTGTCGATGTTCGACTCTCGACCGGAGGTCGTAGTCGACCCGGCGTGGAGCGAGTACGCCCTCCCGCCTGCGCTATCGGCGGTGCCCTCCGAGTTCTACGCCGATCGCGCCAGGTACCAGGACGAGCTCGATCAGGGCCTCGACCGCTGGATCGCCGGCGCGGACGAGGGGACCGACGAGACGTACGCCGCGTTCGCCGACCGCACGCGCGACGCCGCGCGCCGCGCCGCGGAACTCGCCGGCACCGGCAGGTCCGTGCTGGTGGTCTCGTCCGCAGGCACCATCACCCAGCTCATCGCTCAGCTCTGGAACGTCCCGGATGCGCGGTGGCCGACGCTGTCGCGGACCTTCGTGAACGCATCGGTCACCAAACTGATCGCGGGAGGTCGCGGCCTGACCGTCGTGTCGGTGAACGAGCACGCACACCTGGCCGGCGACCTGATGACGTACCGGTAGGTTCCGTCGCTCAGGCCCGGTGCATGTTCTCGCCCGGCCGCGACAGGATCGCCTGCGGCAGCACCGCCCAGCGGGAGAGTTCGGTGACGGCGTGAGCGACGGAGGCGACGTCGTCGCCGGAGATCATCTCGCCTGCCGGGATGGCGTCCTCGCCCTTCGTCCACTCCGACATGTCGGTGTCGACGTAGCCGGGTGCGATGGAGGTCGCCGAGATCCCGTTCCGCGACTCCTCGAGATTGAACGTCTCGCATAGGGAGATGAGCGCGGCCTTCGTCGCCCCGTACGCGGACAGCTGAGGCTCCGGGTACACACCGGTGATCGACGAGACGGCGATGACCTTGGCCGCGCCCGTGGCATCGGCGGCGGTGCGCAGGGCGGGCAGCAGCGACTGCATCAGCTGGAACGGCGCGCGGACGTTCACCTGGTACAGGCGGTCGAGACGTCGCACGGGGAGTTCGGCGAACCGGCCCATCGCGCCCATGCCCGCATTGATGACGAGGGCGTCGCATCGCCCGTACTCGTCCCCGTGCCGGCGCACCAGATTCGCCACGGCTTCGTCGTCGGTCATGTCGGCAGGTACGGCCAGCACTCGGCCACCGTGGCTACGCAACTGCGACGCACGTTCGTCGAGCGCCTCGGCACCGCGCGCGCTGATGGTCAGGTCCCAGCCCTCGCGGGCGAAGCGCTCCGCGATCGCGGCGCCGATTCCCCGCGATCCGCCGGTGACCATCGCGACCCTCCTGGATGTCACGACACCGCCGCCAATCCTCGCGCGATGAACGACGCCGTGGCTTCGGCCGCCCGTTCGGCACCGGACGCGCCGGACGAACCGCCCTTGAGCGCCCGGTGGGTGATCCCTTCGGCGATGACCCCGAGTTTCAGGTTCGCCAGACCGAGATAGAAGTTCCAGTCCCCCAGATCGGCGCCGGTCGCCTCCGCGTAGCGCTGGGCGAGCCCGTCCGCATCCGGGTAGCGGTCGCTGGTCCAGGCGGCTTCGAACCCGAGGACGGCGGAGAACACCGGCTCGCGATAGATGCACATCATCGCCACGTCGGTGATCGGGTCGCCGAGCGCAGACAGCTCCCAGTCGACGACCGCGGCCACGCGGCCCGGGTCGTCGGGCGACAGGATCGTGTTGTCGATGCGGTAGTCCCCGTGGACGATCGTGTTCCGAGCGTGTGCCGGAATCCGATCGGCGAGCAGCCCGACGAGGCGATCCACATCCGGTAGGTCGCGGGTCTTCACCAGCCCCCACTGCCTCGCCCAGAGCTTCACCTGCCGGGCCGCGAAACCGTCCGGCCTGCCGAACTCACCCAGCCCGACGTCCCGGTAATCGACGGCGTGCAGGTCGGCGAGTGTGCGGATCAGACCGTCCGCACTCGCGGTCACCTCGTCGTCGGTGAGTGAATCCAGATCCGCGGCCGATCGGAAGATCGGTCCGTCGACGAACTGGACCACCGTGCAGGGCGCACCGATGATATCGCCGGAGCGATCGAACGCGACCGCCTCCGCCACCGGCACCGCGGTGCCGGCCAGTGCCGTCGTGACATCCCACTCGCGCCCCATGTCGTGCGCCGACGGAGTCAGGCCGGCAGTCGGCGGACGGCGAGCGACCCAGTGGTGCACATCGTCGCGAACGTCGAACGTCAGGTTCGACCGACCGCCGCTGATGAGGTCGATGCGCAGGTCGCCCGTCACGTCTGCATCGCTCTCGACGAGCAGGCGGCGAAGATCCTCGGTCCTGAGCCCTGGGTGGTCGGTCATGCGGTCGTCCTTTCGTCTCGGGCCTTGCGCGCCCGGCCCACCGCGCGTTTCGCGATCGCCCAGCGATGCACTTCGGACGGTCCGTCGTAGATCCGGAAGGGCCGCAGTTCATTCGCGAGTCGAGCGAGCGGCAGGTCCTCGGAGACGCCGAGCCCGCCGCACATCTGGATCGCACGATCGGCGACCCTGGAGAACGCCTCGGCGCCGAAGGTCTTCGCGATCGAGGTCGCATCCGATGCGTTCGACCCCTGATCCAGCTCCCAGCAGGCCCGGACGAGGAGCGAGCGCGCTGCCGCGAGGTCGATCTCGTTGTCGGCCACCATCTGCTGGATCATGCCGAGATCGCCCAGCCGACCGCCGAAGCCCTGGCGTTCATCCACGTACCGCAGCGCCACCTCGTGGGCTCGCACCGCCGATCCCATCCAGCGCATCACATGCGTCATCCGTGCGGGCCCGAGACGCACCTGGGCGTAGCGGTAGCCTTCATCGACCGCGCCGAGCACGTCCTCGTCTGGGACGAACACATCGGTGAACGTCATCTCGCAGTGTCCGCCGATCATCGACTTATCGACTGTGTGCACATGCCGGTCGATCGTGATGCCTGGTGCGGTGCCGGGGGCGAGGAACATCGTCGCGCCGCCTCGATCACCGGGGTCACCCGATGTCCGCGCCATGACGATGAAGAAGTCGGCGCCGTCGGCGCCGGTGATGAACCGCTTGCGGCCGTTGATCCGCCAGCCGCCATCCACCCGTGCGGCGATCGTGCTCAGCGCGTTGGGGTCCGCACCTGCGCCTGGGGACGGCTCGGTCATCGCGAAGGCACTGCGCACGTCACCCGCGGCGAGCGGCGCCAGGTACTCGTGACGCTGCCGGTCATCGGCCACGTGCGCCAGCATGTGGATGTTGCCTTCGTCGGGCGCGCCGATGTGCAGCGCGACGGGACCGAACGTCGACGCTCCTGCCGCTTCGAAGACCGGGACGCGGTCGGACATCGACAACCCGAGGCCCCCGAACTCCTCGGGCGCGTGCGGGGCGAAGATGCCCGCCTTCCTCGCCTCGGCATTCAACTCGCGGCGGCAGTCGTCACCGCCCGCAGCCGTGATGTCGCCCGCGAAGCGCTCTTCGACGGGGAGCACGTGCTCGGCAATGAACTTCGTGGTTGTGACGGCCAGTTCCGACACTTCCGGTCGATACGACAGGTCGATCGGCATGATCTCTCCCATAGTCCCGACCGAGCGATCGCTCGGTCACGCTTCACTCTCACATGCGGTGCATGTGACGTCAAGGGTCAGTCCGGAACGTACCCGACCACCGAGCGTGCGTATTCGAGGTTTCGCACGATGAGTTCATCCGGCCCGAGTTCGCCGTCCGCCCGATACCAGGTCGACACCCCGACACACAGGCTCGCGACCGCGCGCGCCGCCCCCTTCGGGTCGATGGTCGAGAACACCCCGCCGCCCACACCGGCGAGCACCACGCGATCGACCATCTTCTGCTGCCGGTCACGATGCCCGATGTAGGTTTCCCGGTAGTCCGCGTCCAGGCTGCGGATCTCGGTAGACCCCACGAACGCCTGTTCACGGCGATACATGTGGAACCTCAACAGCGACTCGACCACCGCGTCGAACTGCGTCAGCGGATCCGCGCCCGCCTCGTCGATCGCCTCCTCCGATCGCCGAAGCAGGTCGGTCATGGTCCGCTCGAGCAACCCCTGCAGCAGCGACTGCTTGGACGGGTAGTGGTGATACAGACCGGGAACCGAAAGTCCTGCCCGCGAAGCTATCTCGCGAACCGAGGTGCCGTGGTACCCGTGCTCGACGAATGCCGCGAGCGCCGCACGCAGTGGTGCGGGCAGATCGACCTCGCCGTAGTCGCGCCAGTTCGAACCGGCTGCCGTACGTGCACTGCCGGTCACTGCACAGCCTCCGCACCGCGAGGCTCGGGAAGCAGCATTCGCACGCACACCGAGATCAGCCGCTCACGGTCGAGCGCGAACCGACCCTCCGTCCAGGAAGCCAGGATCCGGCCGAGACCACCCACCTGGAAGTGGGCGGCCGCCATCGACTCCGCCCCATCGCCGACCCGCGCAACCTGAGTCGCGGTTTGCGAAGTGAGTACCGCGAAGAGCTGCAACGAATCGGCGCGACGTTCAGCGAGCACCGGACTGCGCAGCGTGTCCGAGAAGATCAGGCGCCCCTTTCGCGAGTCCGAGTCGATCACGTCGACGATCGCCTCGACCGCGGATGACACCTTGTCGTGCGCATCCGCACCCGACTCGAAAGCCGCGAGGGCCCGGTCGGCGATCTCGGTGATCACGCCGTCGTAGGTGGCCCCGGCAAGGGCGTCGACGTTCTCGAAGCTCTCATAAAAGTAGCGCGGCGTCAGGTTCGCGCGTGCGCAGATTCCACGAACCGTCACAGCCCCCGACCCATGCCCGGTGAGCATGTCCAGGGCCGCATCGACGAGTGCGGCGCGGCGGCGCGCCACACGCGTGTCGCCGGCCTCTCCGCCGTACGCGCGCAGCTCGTTCGCACCTTGCCCCGATTCACTCACACCGTCCATCTTGACACCTCGACTCTTGACAGCCTCGGTGACCGCGCGTTGAATCAACAATAGGAAACGGTTGTTATCACTTTCAAGGAGCATCATGACCGCCGAGCAGATCGAGACACCCGCTGCGCATCCGATCGCGCGTTCCCGGCGCATGGAGATCGACGAGCAGAAGATCTCGGCCATGACGCTCCTGGGACCCGCCCTCCTCGCGGGTCCGGCCAACGTCGTCATGCAGCTCGCGCTCCCGGCGGTCGGTTACGGCGTCTACGAGAGCCAGGTGCACTCCGGCAATCTGTACAAGCACCCGGTCAAGCGGACTCGGACGACGCTGACCTACCTGGCTGTCGCAGCCATGGGCGACGCCGAGTTGCGGCGCCGGTACCGCCACGCGGTCAACAGATCGCACGCCCAGGTCCGATCCACGGCGTCGAGTCCGGTGAAGTACAACGCGTTCGATCCCGCCCTCCAACTCTGGGTCGCCGCCTGCCTGTACCGCGGTTGGGAGGACATGGTGCGCCTGTACGGCGACCCGGCCGACATCACCGAGGAGGCGTATCGACAGGGTGCCGTCATGGGCACCACGCTCCAGATGCCGCCGGAGATGTGGCCCGCAACCCGCGCAGACTTCGAGACGTACTGGAACGAGACGGTCGCCGGACTCGAGATCGACGACGTGATCTCGAGCTACCTGCTGTCGATCGTGCGGTTCGAGTTCGCCGCCAAACCGGTGTCGAAGATCCTCGGACCGTTCTCCGAGGCCATGTCGCTCGGCTACCTGCCACCCGAGTTCCGCGAGAAACTCGGAGTCACCCAATCACGACGGCAGGCCCGGTTCTTCGCCGTCAACAACGTCCTGCTGCGTGCAGCCACCCGCGCGATGCCCGCCTCGTGGCGGCACTTTCCGTTCAACATCCTGATAGCCGACGTCCGCTGGCGGATGCGGACCAAGAGATCTCTCGTCTGATCTCCCGACATCGTCCTCCCCCTCCCTCCGCACGGGACGCGAGACCGCGGCACGACGGCGCCGATCCGCAGGCCCCGCTCCGCGGCTCGTCTGAGTGGTCCCGCTGGCGGGCGGTAACCCGCTATAGGGCGATGCCGACGCTGAGCGGTACCACTCGGACGATCGATGCCGACCGAAACGGCTTCAACCGATTCGCTGCAGCGCCGAGCGGTCCAGGGCAGCGGCGTCTGTGTGCCCGGAGAGGCCGAGCGTCAGGTCGAGCTCCGCGACGATGTTCGCCACCGCGTCTCGCGCACCGTCGGCCCCGGCAAGCGCAAGTCCGTACATGTGCGGCCGCCCGATGCAGACCGCGTCAGCACCCAGAGCCAGCGCCTTGAACACGTCGGAGCCGGTGTAGAAACCCGAGTCCGCGAGCACCTTGATCCGGCCGCCGACGGCGTCCGCGATGCCGACCAGGGCATCCGTCGACGAGATCGCACCGTCCACCTGGCGCCCACCGTGATTGGACACGACGATTCCGTCCACTCCCAGGTCGACCGCACGCTGGGCGTCGTCGGGGTGCAGCACGCCCTTGAGCACGATCGGCAGGTTCGTCCGTTCGCGGAGCGAAGCTATGTCGTCCCAGTTGAGCGATGGCCGCGAGTAGATGTCGAGGAAGGTCTGGACCGCTGCACGCGGCTCGGGGGCGGTCAGGTTGCGACGCAGCTCGCCCGGCACATTCCGGGCTATCGAGAAGAGCGTCCGGATCGCCCCGAGAGTCACCTCCGGTCTCTCCGATGCCGTGGCCGCCCTGAGTCGTTCGCCGACGATGCTCCAGAACGTGGGGTCGGACGTGTACTGATCGATCCCCTCGGCTCTGGCGAACGGGAGCGATCCGAGGTTCAGGTCCTGCGGCCGCCAGCCGAGCATCGTCGTGTCCAGGGTGACGGCGACCGCGGCGGCTCCGGACTTCTCCGCCCGTTCGATGAGGCTCCCGACGAGGCGGTCGTCGGTGGACCAGTACAGCTGAAACCAGCGCGGAGAACCCGGGCGGACCGAGTCCATCTCTGCGGCAACGTCTTCCATAGGGGCACTGCCCTGATTGGAGAAGATGTACGGCAGACCGAGTTCGGCCGCGGCGTGTCCGATGTGGATGTCGGCACGATCGTGCGCGAGCGCCCCGGCACCGACCGGCGAGAACAGGACCGGGGCCGGTAACCGCTGCCCGAACAGTTCGGTCTGCAGACTGCGTTCGCTGGTGTCGCGCAGCACTCGCGGCACGATCGCCCACCGGTTCAAGGCCTCGCGATTGGCGTCCATCGTCCGACCCTCACCCGCCCCGCCCGCGATGTACGCCCACGCGCGGTCGGTCATCTTCGCCCGGGCGCACCGCTCCAGCGTCGCGAAGTCCGTGGGGACCGCTGGGCGGCGCCCGTGGATGCCCGCCGAGTAGATGTCGTTCTGCCTACCGCGACCGAAGTTCGTCGAGACCATGCCGTTCATTGTGGCCCACCGCTGCGACCGTCGTAGCTGCGTCGCCGGCTCGTAGCCGCGTCGCCTACTCGCGGACGAGGAAGAAGTAGAAGTGCTCGTCGCGCACCAGCGACGTGCTGCCGTTCATCACACCCATGAGCGTCCGGCCGTCGACCTTCTTGAAATGATCGATCACCGGCTGCCCGTCGTAGACCATCGAAGCGGTCGATTCGCCGCGGAAATCCACCATCCACAGACTGGCGCCGCCCTTCCCGATCTCCAGATCCGAGTACAACTCGCCGTCGGCGTCGCGGCACACCATCGGCGCGACGTCCCAGCGCCCGCGCAGCCACTTGCCATGCCATCCGACCTTCGTCAGCTGACCGTCCAGCGCATGACCGGACGGCAGTTCGCCGCCTCGCCAATCGCCGAGGATCTCCTCGATCTGCACCGTGGGCAGCGCCGCCCAGACGGCATCGAGGTCTGCAGGTTCGCTGACCTCCTGCGATTCAGCACACCGAAAGAAGTCGGCGACGGCCTGCTCGTTCGTGAGTGGTCTCATGCCCCGACCTTACGTTCAGCAGGGCTCCGATTGGAACAGAACTCGAATACTGTGTCACGGCGTGTGCGAGTCGAAGACCATCTCCTCCTCGACGTGGTAACGCCGGGCGTCGATGGCATCGAGGATCAGATTGTGGCGTACCTGCCACGGCGTGCGGTCGCCGGCCTTCGGGAGGGTCCCCCCGGCGCGCTTCACATAGCCCGCGTCGAGTTCGAGCAACGGATGAGCCTTCGGCCGCGCCCCGTTCAGAGTGGGCATCGCACGCGTGTACCCGCGCTCGCGCATATGGGCGATCAATTCGCCCACGGCCTGGCTCGTCAGGTCGACACGCAGTGTCCACGACGCGTTCGTGTAGCCGACCGCCCACGCCAGGTTGGGCACGTCATCCAGCATGTACCCGCGATAGGCGTATTTGTCGCCCGCATCGAAGTGCTCGCCGTCGACGGACATCGAGACCCCACCGAACGGAATCAAGTCGAGGCCGGTCGCGGTGACGATGATGTCGGCATCGAGGTGCCGTCCGGACTCGAGTGTCACTCCGGCCTCGTCGAACCGCGCGATTCGGTCGGTGACCACCTCTGCCCGTCCGTCCTTGATCGTCTGATAGAAGTCCCCGTCCGGGATGATGCACAGGCGCTGGTCCCACGGCTCGTAGCTGGGTTTGAAATGGGTATCCACCGGATACCCCGGCGGCAGCATCGATTTCGCGATCGCACGGAGTCCCCGACGTGCGAGCTTCGGGAACCGCCGACAGAACAGGAAGATTCCCATCGTGAGAACGGCGTTGCGCCAACGGATCACATCATGTGCCGCCTGCACGGGAAGCACCCGTTTGATACCGCGTGTCAGCGGATCGGTCCACGGGTACGGGAACAAGTAGGTCGGTGAACGCTGCAGCATCGTGACCGCACCGGCCCGCTCCGCCAGGGCCGGGACCAGCGTGACCGCGGTAGCACCGCTGCCGATTATCACCACGCGCTTGCCGTCGTAGTCGAGGTCCTCCGGCCAGAGCTGCGGGTGCACGATCGTGCCGGAGAACTCCCTCTCGTCCGGGAATTCCGGCCGGTATCCGGCGTCGTATCGGAAGTAGCCGGTGCTCATGTACAGGAACCGGGTGACGATCGTCGCCGGCTCGCCCTCGACGATCACGTCGACCGTCCACAGGTCAGTCGTCGAATCGAAGTCCGCGGCCGTGACCTCGACGTCGAAGGTGATGCGGTCGTAGATCCCGAAATCCTTGGCGGTCGATTCCAAGTACTCCCGGATCTCGTCGCCCCGCGCGATCGTGAGATCGCCGCGCCACGGGTTCCACGGGAAGCTCAGCGTGTAGATGTCGGAATCGGACCGCACACCCGGGTAGCGGAACAGATCCCAGGTACCGCCGATCCGGCTGCGCTGCTCCACTATCCGGTAGTTCAGATCCGGCACCGCCTCTCGCAACCGGTACGCCGCATCGATACCCGACAGTCCGGCACCGACGATCAAGACGTCGATGGGTGCGTGCGGGTCAGTGCTCATCGGATTCCTCCTCGTGTCATCCGCCGAACGCGGATCACGGTCAGCCTGCCTCGCGGTCCCGGACCGAAGCGCGAAGCGCCGCGAGGAGGTCGGCGACCTCGTCGTCACTCGCGTCCCCGCCCTTCTTCTCCGGCTCGGTGAACGCCTGGTCACCGCCCGCCTTTGCCTCGATCAACTTCGACAACTCCGCCTGGTAGGTGTCCTCGAACTGCGTCGGATCGAAGTCCGACGCCATCGTCTCGATGAGCGAGGAGGCCATGTCGAGTTCCTGATCGCGGATCTGCACGTCGGCGGAGAGGAAGTCGAAGTCCGCTTTACGCACCTCATCGGGCCACAGCAGAGTCTGAAGCGTCATCACTCCGTCGATCACACGCAGGGCGGCCAGCCTCGTTCGGTTCCGGAGCGTGAAGGTGGCGACTGCGAGCCGCTCGGTGCGTTCGAGAGCTTTGGCAAGCAGCACATACGCTTTCGGCGATTTCGACGACGGTTCCAGGTAATACGGCTTATCGAAGTAGATCGGGTCGACCTGGTCGATCGGCACGAACTCGAGGATCGAGATCTCCGGGCTCCGCGTCACCGGGAGCGACGCCAGATCGTCCTTGGTGAGGATCACCGATTCGCCTTCGTCCGACTCGTAGGCACTCGCGATGTTCGCGTACTCGACCTCGGTATCGGTGCCCTCGCGGACCCTCCGGTACCGGATGCGCGTGCCGTCGGCGGCATCCACCTGGTGCGAGCTGCGGTCGTGACTCTCCGTCGCGGAGTAGACCTTGACCGGAACGTTCACCAGGCCAAAGCTCAGATCGCCTTTCCAGATCGAGCGCATGGGGTGATTGTGCCACCGGATGCCGGTATTGGTCGACACTCGCGGTTTCGGTGCACAATCAGTGCATGCCCGGGTCTGCGCTCGAAGTGAACGGTCGGCGCATCGTGCTGACCAATCTCGACAAGGTGATGTACCCGGATTCCGGTACCCGCAAGTTCGACGTCGTGCACTACGCGATCGAGATCGCCGACGCGATGCTCGCTCACCTGGCCTCGCGTCCGGTGACCCGCAAGCGCTGGCCGCACGGCACCGGATCGGGCCCGTTCTTCGAGAAGGCCCTTCCCCCGGGGACACCCGACTGGATGGCGCGCTTCACCATCGAGCACTCCGCCGGGCGGACCGTCTACCCGGTTGCCGGATCGGCCGCCGACCTCGTGTGGCTCGCCCAGATGGCCGCGCTGGAACTGCACGTCCCCCAATGGCGGATCGATCTGTCCGACGACACCCGGCGCACCGACCGGCTCGTGATCGACCTCGACCCGGGCCCCGAGGTGCCACTGCGCCGATGCGGCGAGGTCGCACTCATGATCCGCGACGTCCTCGGCGACGCCGGGCTCACCGCGTTCCCGGTGACCAGTGGCAGCAAGGGCATTCACATCTATGCCCGCTTCCCGACACCGGTCAGCTCGGAATCAGCGCGTGCGGTCGCCAAGCAGATCGCGGACTCGCTGGCCGAGGCCCACCCCACCGAGGTGACCGCCACGATGGCGAAGGCGGCCCGAACGTCGAAGGTCTTCGTCGACTGGAGTCAGAACTCGGCAGCCAAGACGACACTCGCCCCGTACTCACTGCGCGGCCGGGAGCGGCCGTGGGTGGCGGCCCCGCGAACATGGACCGAGATCGCCGACCCCGATCTGGCTCAACTCGACTACCGGGAGGTCCTCGAGCGGTTCGCCGAGTCGGGCGATCTGCTCGCCGACCTCGATCCGGCACTGCTGCCGACGACCGACCGAGCCGTCGACCTGGGCGAGTACCGGAAGACGAGGTCGCCCCGGCGCACGTCCGCGAGCACGACGGCAACGAAGGCTCGCCCGAGCGAGCCGACCCGCATCACCGGGTACTCCCCCGGCCCTCGACCGATGCTGGCCGCGGACGAGGCGATCGACGGGCTCGCCGACTCGGAGTGGGCATTCGAGGGGAAGTGGGACGGTTACCGGATCCTGGCCGGACACCGGAACGGGGAGGTGACGCTCACGTCCAGATCGGGCATAGACATGAGCGCGGACTTCCCGGAACTGCGCGAGTTGGGCGCAGTGCTCCGCGGATTCGACGTCGTCCTCGACGGCGAGGTCGTGGCCGTCGACTCGAGCGGCGCCACGGATTTCGCCCTCCTCGCATCACGGCATCGTCGCGGCGAAGAGCGCACTGTCCGCTACCTTGTGTTCGATGTCCTGTCCGTCAACGGAACCGACCTGCGATCCTCACCCTGGGAGGAGCGCCGCGCGGTGCTCGACGAGCTCACCCCGATGATCGGCGCGGCTGCCGTCGCCGACGTCCCCGCGCTGATTCCGGGCCCGGGCTCCGCCGCCGCCGACCACGCCAAGAGCGAAGGATGGGAGGGGATCGTCGCCAAGCGCCGCGCCTCTACCTACCAGGAGGGCAGGCGCTCCTCCGACTGGCGAAAGCACAAGAACTGGAACGACATCGAGGTGGTGATCGGCGGATACCGGTCCGGACGCGGCGGACGGTCGGGGTCCATCGGGTCACTGCTCGTCGGGCTGCCCGACGAGACCGGCCTCAGGTACGTCGGCCGGGTCGGCACCGGTTTCACCGATGCGGACCTCGACGCACTCCTCGACGAACTGCGACCCCTGCAGATCAGCCGTTCTCCGTTCATCGGAACTCTCGACCGCCCGGTCGCGTCGAGCGCGACGTGGGTCCTTCCCAAGCTCGTCGCCGATGTCCGTTTCATGAACTGGACCTCGACCGGCCACCTGCGTCATCCCAGCTGGCGCGGCATCCGCCGCGACAAGCTGCCGGGCGACCTCTGACAGAGCAGACGGCAGAGCCGGTCACTCCAGAACGAAGACCGGGATCTGCCGATCAGTGTTCTTCTCATACTCGGCGTATGGCGGGAACGCTGCAACGGCGAGCGTCCACCAGTGCGCGCGCTCGTCGCCCGACACCTCACGCGCGGTGCGAGTCATGACGGCGTCGCCGTCCTGAACGGTGACCTCCGGGTTCGCCTTCACGTTGTGATACCAGTTCGGATGCGATGGGGCGCCGCCCTTCGACGCGACCATCGCGTACTTGCCGTCTTCCTCCACGCGCATCAACGGGACGTACCGGGCCTTGCCGGACTTGGCGCCGATAGTAGTGAACAGGACCACGTGCATGCCGTCGAGGTCCACGGCCGCGGTGGTGCCCGCCGCGAGGATCTTCTCGGTCTGCTGGCGGACCCAGTCGGTCGGACTCAGTTCAGGAGTTTCACTCATGGGTCCGACGGTAGTCGCCTTCCGGGATCGGCGCCGTGAGACCGACGGTGCAACCCTCGACGGCAGCGACCCGCATCGCATCCGGGTGATCGAGAAGGGGACTCCGGCTCACCACCCGGCATGCGAGGCGACTACTGCTAGGTTGAACAGCGCGCCGTCGATGGTCGGTGTACGAAGGACTTCGGCCGGCGATCGGCTCGGACGGTTCACGGGTGACGTGGAGTGCATCACCGAGGCGGGAGTCGCCCTTCACACCATGCCGTCTCCCGACCAGGCTCGACGCCGACCCGTGGTCTAGCCTTGATTTCGCACACGCGACCACGGAGGGAGTCCGCATGTCGGTCGTCGCGCAGATCAGCGACCTGCATTTCCAAGGGGATGCTGCCCATCGTCGGCGCATCGCTGCCGTGGTCGACTACTTGCGGAACCGATGCGGCGGAGCTGCGAGCATCGACGCCCTCGTCGTCTCCGGCGACCTCGCCGACGGCGGCCTCGATGAGCAGTACCGCGAGGCGGTCGAAACAGTCGTCACCGACATCCCGACTCTCACGCTTCTGGGTAACCACGACGATCGCGCGGCCTACCGGCGGGTGTCCCGACCCGACGATTCCGCCGACCCGTATGCACCGGTGAACTCCGCTCTCGAGCTCGATGGACTCCTCGTTCTCGCCCTCGACTCGTCGATCCCCGGTCAGAACGACGGTGCGATCTCGCCGGAGACTCTCGCTTGGGCGAGTCGGCGGATCGAGCAGGCGGGCGACACTCCGACTCTCGTCGCGTTCCACCATCCACCGGCCGCGGTCGGCATGCCGTTCATGGACACCATCGCGCAGCAAGACCCGTCAGCGCTTGCCGCGTTCGTGCACGAGCATCCGCAGATCGTCGGTCTTGCGTGCGGCCACATCCACTCGGCATCGGCAGGCACCTTCGCAGGAGTCCCACTCGTCACGGCACCCGGCGTCTCATCGACGCTCAATCTGCCCTTCGAGGGCGACGACGTGATCAACGAGGAGCAGCCGGCGGGCCTGGCCTTCCATCTGATCGACGACCGTCGTCTGACGACGCATTTCCGCAGCGTCGTGCTCTGAGAGATCGCGCGTCTCGTCCGAGTGGTACGTCACAGCCCCGGCATTCCCCTATAGCGGGTCGTCGCCGCTGTGCGGTACCACTGAGACGACGGTCGTGAACGACTCCGGCCCTGGACCTCGCACAAGCGAGGGCCAGGGCCGGGAGTGATCGGGGAACGGATCCCTACAGGGCGGAGATGATCTCCTCCACGCGCTCCTTGGCGTCACCGAAGAGCATCTGCGTGTTGTCGCGGAAGAACAGCGGGTTCTGCACGCCGGCATAGCCCGCTGCCATCGAGCGCTTGAACACGACGACGTCCTTGGCGTTCCAGACCTCCAGGACCGGCATACCGGCGATCGGCGAACTGGGATCCTCCGCGGCCGCCGGGTTGACCGTGTCGTTGGCACCGATGACCAGCACGACGTCCGTCTCCTCGAAGTCGTCGTTGATCTCGTCCATCTCCATCACGATGTCGTACGGAAGCTTCGCCTCGGCGAGCAGCACGTTCATGTGACCGGGCAGACGACCGGCGACCGGGTGGATACCGAAGCGCACGTCGATTCCCTTAGCGCGCAGCTTGGCGGTCAGATCGGCCACCGGGTACTGCGCCTGCGCCACGGCCATGCCGTAACCAGGTGTGATGATGACCGACTTGGCGTCCGCGAGCAGTTCGGCTGCCGCATCGGACTTGATCTCGCGGTGCTCGCCGTAGTCCGTATCGTCGGCCGGACCCGCTTCGATACCGAAGCCGCCCGCGATGACCGAGACGAACGAGCGGTTCATGGCCTTGCACATGATGTAGCTCAGGTACGCACCAGAGGAGCCGACGAGTGCACCGGTCACGATCAGCAGATCGTTGTTGAGCAGGAAGCCCGAGGCCGCAGCTGCCCAACCGGAGTACGAGTTCAGCATCGACACCACGACCGGCATGTCGCCGCCGCCGATGGACGCCACCAGGTGCAGACCCAGGAGGAGGGCGACCACGGTGATGACCGCGAGCAGGATGTAGCCCGTGGTGTCGCTGTGCGAGTCACGTGCGACGTAGATGCCGGTCAGTACGGCGAAGACGACGATCGAACCGATGTTGATGAAATTCTTGCCCGGCAGCATCAGCGGCGCCGACTTCATCCGGGCCGACAGCTTCAGGTTGGCGATGATCGAACCGGTGAAGGTGACCGCACCGATGAAGATGCCGATCGCGACCTCAGCTGCGTGAATCCCGATGATCGCGCCCTGATCGTCCTGCGGGACACCGTCCAGGTGAGCACCCTGGATAGCGCCGTTCCAACCGATGAGGACAGCAGCGAGACCGACGAACGAGTGCAGCAGGGCGATGAGCTCCGGCATACCCGTCATCTCGACGATCTTGGCGCGCCACAGACCGATGAGCCCGCCGACGACGACAGCCGCGATGAGCAGGCCGATCGGCAGCCATTTGTTGAACGACACCCCGGCGAAGCTCAGGTCGTTCATGTCTCTGAGAGCGACAGCGATGGTCGCCGCGAGCGCGATGACCATGCCGACCATGCCGTACGTCAGGCCGCTCTTGGCCGACTCGTGCTTCGACAGTCCTGCGAGCGACAGGACGAACAGCAGCGATGCGACGATGTACGCCGCGATGGAGATGGAGTTGATGTCCATGACGGTCATGCCCCCTTACTGAACATGCTGAGCATGCGACGGGTGACGGCGAAGCCACCGAAGATGTTGATGGAGGCGAGCAGGATCGCGATGGTCGACAACACCAGGATCGCGGTGTTACCGGTGGCGATCTGCAGCAGCGCACCGACGATCACCACACCGGAGATGGCGTTGGTGACCGACATCAGCGGCGTGTGCAGCGCGTGCGCCACCTTGCCGATGACGTAGTAGCCGATCACGATCGCCAGCATGAGCACCGTGAAGTGCTGCGGGATCGGATCCGGTGCGAACGCGTTGACCAGGAAGAACGCGGCGATACCCAGGAGTACCAGACCGACCTTCTTACCCGCCGACATCGGCTCCTTCGGCTCTTCCTCCGGAGTGGGCTCGGCAGCGGCGGCCTTGGGAGCCGCGGACACCTGAACCGGAGGCGGCGGCCACATGACGTCACCGTCACGCGTCACCGTGATTCCGCGCTGCACCACGTCGTCCATGTCGAGCGTCAGCTCACCGTCCTTCGACGGCGTGATGAGCTTGAGAAGGTTCACGATGTTGGTGCCGTAGAGCTGCGACGTCTGAGCGGCCAGACGGCCGGCCAGATCGGTGTAGCCGAGGATCGTGACGCCGTTGTCGGTGACGACCTTCTCGTCGGCGACCGCACCTGCGGCGTTGCCGCCGCTGGAAGCAGCCATATCGACGATCACCGAACCGGTGTGCATCGCGGCGACCGTCTCCGCGGTCAGCAGTCGCGGCGCCGGGCGCCCGGGAATCTGCGCGGTGGTGATGACGATGTCGGCCAGGCGCGCTTCCTCGTCGTACATCGACGCGGTAGCCGCCTCCTGCTCGGCGGTCATCTCCTTGGCGTAGCCGTCCTCGGACTTCTCCGCCTCGAAGTCGACCTGGACGAACTCTGCGCCCATCGACTCAACCTGTTCGGCGACCTCTGGGCGCACGTCGAAGGCGCGGACGACCGCGCCCATCGCCGATGCCGCACCGATCGCAGCGAGGCCCGCCACGCCGGCGCCCACGACGAAGACGCGGGCCGGCGGGATCTTGCCGGCCGCCGTGACCTGGCCCGTGAACATCCTGGCCCGTGAACATCCGGCCGAACTCGTGGGCGGCCTCGACCACCGCACGGTATCCGGCGACGTTGGCCATCGAGGACAGCACGTCCATCGACTGCGCACGCGAGATACGCGGCACGGCGTCCATGGCGAGCGCGGTGATTCCCGCGTTCTGCAACTTCTCCAGGAGTTCCGGGTTGCGAGCCGGCGCCACCATCGAGATCAGCACGGCGCCACGGCGCATGCGTGCGACCTCGTCGTCCGTCGGGGCATTCACCTTGACGACCACGTCGGCGGCCCACACCTCGTCGGCCGAGCCGACGCGAGCGCCGGCCTCGGTGAACTTCTCGTCCGGCATCTCGGCACGCGTACCGCACCCGGATTCGACGACAACCTCGTAACCGAGTTGCTGCAGCTGCCCGACCGTCTTCGCGGTGCCCGCGACGAGAGTCTCGCCTGCCTTCGATTCCTGGGGGATTCCGATCAGCATGTCACTGCCTCTCCCACACTCATGTCTGTAGTTCTCACCTTGATCTGATGTCCGCATCGGCTTGACCTCGATGCCGCATCAGAACAGACGAACAGCAGGGAGTGCCGCTCACGTGGAGCGGTTCCAGGGTTCATCGGCCAGTGCTTCATCGAACTCGCGCGATGCGTGCGGGTGACACGTGGCCGGACCCGCTGATGGAAAACGTGCGACGAACATAGCACGCAGTCCAACGCGGCCCCGAGGCCAGTAATCTATGTCACATCTGCGGTTTTGCCTGACTTCGCGGCATGCCTTCCGGCCCGGCGACCGAAGTACGACCCCTCACCCAGCTGGGTGCCCGAGGCATACCCTTTGCCGTCCTGTGCAAGATTCGCCGCACAGGCGCCTGCCGCATACAGACCCGGGATCACCGAGCCCTCCTCGTTCAGGACCGCACCGTCGACCGTGGTCGCCATGCCGCCGATCGTGAATCCTGCGTACAGCGCTTTGCCGAGGCTCATGTCGAAGGCCGCCCAGGGCCCGCGATCCTGCGGTGCGAGGAACTCCGCACTCTTGTGAAAGTCGGGATCCTCGCCCTGTCCAGCATAAGTGTTGTACCGGTCGAGAGTCGCATTGAGGGTGGCGCGATCGATCCCCAGGTCGTCCGCCATCTCGTCGACCGTCTCCCAGCCGTCGATGAACGGCGCGAGCGGGAACTCCGGGCGCTCCATATGCGATTCGTCGACGATGAGGAACGCCGCACGATCGGTCTGATCCATCACGAAGCCCGAGGTGCGCGAGTGGTAAGAGTCCTCGGCGACGAACCTGCGACCCTCCTTGTTGACGATGATCCCGGTGAGGAGAATCGACGGCGGGTACACCGGTGCGGTGATGAAGGCCTGGTCCATGTGCTTGAGGTGCGCACCGACGGAGGCGCCCATGCGGATGCCCAGTCCGTCGTCGTACGTGCTTCCGAGGGTGAACGGCTTCTCGGCGAGCTGGGGTACGTGCTCGGCGACCATTTCCGGGTTCATCACGAAGCCGCCTGCGGCGATCACGACGGATCTCGCGCGGATGAATCCTTCGGTGGCGCCGTCTTTGAACTGCGCACCGACCACCGCACCCGAGTCGTCGACGATGAGCTTGCGTCCACCGACCTCGTAGCGGATGGGGACGTTCAGTTCGCCGAGCTTCTTCACGAGCAGCTCGATCACGATTCCGGCGCCGCCGGTGTCGCCGGGCTTGGGAACCTTGTGACCCCGCGGTGCAGGCACGGCCTGGTCCTTGAACGGCCACACCTTCTCGTTGCCGGTGAACATCAGCCCCTGGGTCTGTGGCTGGATGACGGCCTTCTCCGGGTAGTAGCTGCGCTCGAACTCGAACCCGAGTGCCTCGAGCCACGTGAAATGGTCGACGCTGTCGTCGCAGTAGGCGACTATCTTCTCCGGCTCGGGATCGCGGGATACGGCCATCAGGTACTTGGCCATCTCGTCCGCAGTGTCCTCGTGCCCCGTCGCCTGCTGGACTGCAGTTCCGCCACCGAGGTAGAAGTGCCCGCCTGCCATGCAGGTGGTGCCACCCGCGGCGGCAGACCGCTCGAGCACCAGCACGTTCGCGCCGGCTTCGGCCGCCTCGACCGCGGCGCAGCAGCCACCGATGCCGGCACCGAGCACCAGCACGTCGACCTCGTCGGTGTACTCGGCGACGTCGCTCGCCGTGATTGTCTCTGGAATGTCCACGCCACTCATGGACACCAGAATAGACGACATTCTAGAACAGGTTCTAGTGATGGCTCGGATGCGGCGTCCCCACGCGGCGGCGTGCACGTCCCGCGGCACCTTCTGCGTCCCGCCCCACCTGCAGAGGCCGCGTTAAGCAGTGGCTGCCGCGCGAATCAGGTCGAACCTGAGCCAGCCCCGGGAATTCCCACGTTGGTAATGCGGGGTCCCCAGCTTCAGGCCCGACGAGACCGGAACGTCCGCAACCGCAGACTGTTGGCGACGACGAACACCGAGGAGAGCGCCATCGCCAGACCGGCCATCATCGGGTTGAGCAGCGCGGCTGCAGCCAGTGGCAGGGCGGCGACGTTGTACGCGAAGGCCCAGAACAGATTGCTCTTGATGGTGCGGAGTGTCTTGCGCGCCAACGCGATCGCGTCGACGACCGCCCACAGGTCGCCGCTCACCAGCGTCAGATCGCTGGCCTCGATGGCGACGTCTGTGCCGGTGCCCATCGCCAGACCGAGGTCGGCGGAAGCGAGCGCGGCGGCATCGTTCACCCCGTCGCCGACCATCGCCACCACGCGTCCCGAATCCGTCATCCGGGCAATCGCGTCGACCTTGCCGTCCGGCTTCACATCGGCGATGACCTCATCGATGCCCACCTGGTCGGCGACGTGGCGAGCAGCGCCCGCATTGTCGCCGGTGAGCAGCACCGGTCGCAGACCCATGCGCTTGAGTTCGGCGATCGCGGCGGCCGACGTCGGCTTCACCGTGTCGGCTACGACGATCACTCCGGCCACTGCGTCGAGGTAGTGCACGACGACGGGAGTCGCACCGCGTGCCGCGGCGTCGTCGATCACCGATCGCATCCGCGCATCCAGCTCGACCGTGACGGCGCGCGGCCCGGTGACCGCGACCCGCAGTCCGTCGATGTACGCGGTGACTCCCGCGCCCGCCAGGTTGGTGAACTCGGCCGTTGCAGGCAGCTCCACTCCCTCGTCGGCTGCGTGGCGAACCACTGCGCGGCCGATCGGGTGCTCCGAGTCGGCCTCCACCGCCGCGGCGCGCGCCAGCAGATCACGGGCTTCCACGCCGTCCGCGGGGATCACCTCGCTCACCGTCATCTCACCGGTCGTGACGGTCCCCGTCTTGTCGAGCGCAACGGTGTCGATACGGCGCGTGGACTCCAGCACCTCGGGTCCCTTCAACAGAATCCCGAGCTGCGCTCCCCGACCGGTGCCGACCATCAGGGCGGTCGGCGTGGCCAGGCCGAGCGCACACGGACACGCGATGACCAGCACCGAGACGGCAGCGGTGAACGCGAGTGCGGCCCCGCCGCCCACCCCGAGCCAGAACCCGAGTACGCCGGCCGCGATCGCGATGACGGTCGGCACGAAGTACGCCGAGACCCGGTCGGCCAGGCGCTGTACCTGAGCCTTACCGGCCTGCGCATCGGCCACCACTTTCGCCATGTGCGCCAGGGCGGTGTCTGCACCGACCGCTGAGGCCGTGACCTCGAGACGCCCCTGGGCGTTCACGGTGCCGCCGACAACATGGTCGCCTGCGGTCACCTCTACGGGGACGGATTCACCGGTGAGCATCGACTGATCGACGGCCGAAGCGCCCGCTGTCACAACGCCGTCCGTCGCGACCTTCTCGCCCGGTCGGACGACGAACCGCTCCCCGACCTGCAGATCCGCGATCGGCACGGTGACCTCGCGCCCGGAACGCAGCACGGTGACGTCCTTCGCCCCGACCTCGGCGAGCGCCCGCAATGCGTCGCCCGCGCGCAACTTGGAGCTCTTCTCGAAGTACCGTCCCGCCAGCAGGAAGGTGGTGACGCCTGCCGCCGCCTCCAGATAGATGTGCGACGACCCGTCGCCCCGTGTGGCGATCAGGTCGAAACCGTGGGTCATGCCGGGGACACCGGCGTCGCCCCAGAAGAGGGCGTAGATCGACCAGCCGAACGCGGCGATCGTGCCCACCGAGATGAGTGTGTCCATCGTCGTGGTCGCGTGCTTCAGAGCCGCGAACGCGGCCCGGTGGAACGGCAGCGCGCCCCACACGATGACCGGGGCGGCGAGCACGAGCGACAGCCACTGCCAGTTCGTGAACTGCCACGCGGGGACCATCGCCAGCGCGATCACAGGCACGGTCAGGACGGCGGACACGATGAGCCGCTGGCGCAGGGCCGCGACCTCGATTTCGTTGCGCGACGGCGGCGCGTCACCGGCCGCGGCGGATTGCGCCGAGCGCGGAATCACGGGAGTCGCGTCGTAGCCGGCCGCACGCACTGCCTCGACCAACTGGTCGGAGCCGATCGACTCGTCGTGTTCGACGTGCGCCCGCTCGGTCGCGTAGTTGACGGTGGCCACGACCCCTTCGAGTTTGTTCAGCTTGCGTTCGATCCGGTTGGCGCACGATGCGCATGTCATACCGATCAGTTCCAGATCGACTTCGCGTTCGGCGACGGCAACCTCGGTCATGACTGCTCCTGCGTCTCGTGCTCGTCCATCTGGCTGTCGGTCGTCGGGTGCTCGTCACCGACGAGGTGACTGTGGGCAGGCGCAGGATCGCTGTCCCACGGGCCGACCGCACGGCCGACGCCGAACAGGAGCCCGAAGACCGCCGCGAGCCCGGTGACGAATGCGGCGATTCGCACGCCGGGCCGCGACAGCGGGGTCATCGGACCGTGTAGCCGGCTTCGGCGACTGCAGCGCCGACAGCGGCCGGGTCGAGTGCCGCGTCACTGGTGATGTCGACGCGTCCGCTGGCGACGTCGACGTCCACCTGCTGCACGCCCGCGAGTTCGCTGATCTCCTCACGCACCGACGATGCGCAATGTCCGCAGGTCATACCGTCGACGGTGATGGTGGTGTTCGCGCTCATATGATCTCTCCTTGTTTCAGTGTCCGTTGCGGATCGGTGTCTGCTGACTTTCGGTAGTGCGCCGGTCGTGCCGACGGCGGGTCAGGACTTCACCAAGCGGGTGATGGCCTTCATGGCTTCGGCGATCTTCTCGTCGGCGGCCTCGTCGCTTTCCCGTGCCGCACCGACGACGCAGTGGTTCATGTGGTCGGACAGCAACCCGAGACTGACCGCTTCGAGCGCCTTCGTCATGGCCGACACCTGCGTGAGGATGTCGATGCAGTAGGCCTCTTCTTCGACCATGCGCTGCAGTCCGCGCGTCTGTCCCTCGATGAGTTTGAGCCGCCGGAGATAGCCGGCCTGATTCCCGATGTAGCCGTGGTGACCGTGCTGCGCGACGTCGTGCTCTTCGGCGGTGTTGTCGTCCTTCATCTTCAGAACCCCTCTCTTATACCCCCTACTGGTATCAAGTACTACGCTCTCCGCGGAGATTTGTCTACCCCTAGGGGGTATACGAACTCGATGATGAGGCACAGGGTCAGCCTGGATGATTCAGCGCGTGCGCTACTCGCCGAGACGGTCGGCGAGTTGGGAGAGACTGAGCGCCACATCGCGCAACGCTTCACCGATCGCGCTGGTGTCGCCCGACCCCGGGTTCGCGCGCAACCGGTCAGCGGCGTCGTGAACCGCAGCGGTCATCGCCTTCAAGTCCTCGCCGGAGAGCTCCTCGAGGGGCACGTCCCGACCGATTCCGCCCAAGGGCTTGAGCGTGACCGGCACGCCCATGCGCGTCGGATCGTTACTCGAGGTGATGACCTGCAGCATCGACGTGGTCAGGACATCGGTGGATGTCGGACGGACCTCCATCGACGTCGCCGACGGATCATCGCGGAACACCACGGACGTGGATCCGCCCGGCGTGTCGTCTCCGAGCGACGGAACGTAGTCGTTGGTCACCCTCTCGCCCTCGTGATCCTGCTTCGCAGCGGGCTCCTTGAGTGCGGCGGGCTCGAACCGCGCCGGGCCGGTCGGCAGCGGAGGCAGCGGCACCTCGGTGTTCCGCGGTTCTGCGTATGTGGCGACCACCCGCGCATCGTCGATCTCGGCCCAGGCATCGACACCGTGCCGTCCGCCGCCTGCCTGCTCAACGTCTGCCTGATCTCCGTCAAGCGACTCCGCATCGACCGGTTCCACATCGACGAAGTCGTCCGCTTCGACCGGCGGGTACCGATGCGCCTGCGCCGAGATCGCACCGAAGTCGAAAGACAGCCACTCGCCGCCCGTCAGGACCGGGTCGGCAGCGTCCGGCCTCGGCGACGTGGCCGACGCTCCTTGCGGCTTCAGGGAAGGCAGATCAGCGAAGAGCCGATCCAGCGCGGACATCGCGTCCGGACGGTACTCGGACTGCTGATCCCGGACCTGCTGAGAAGGAAGCGGTGGCGGAGTCGCCGACGGTTCAGGCGGGAACTGCCGGGCCGGGGACTGCTGGGGCGGGAGTGGTGGCGGAGTCCCCTCGGCGGAAACGTCCGACTGCTCCGGCACGGCGAACGGCCGGGGCTGGTAGGCGTCATCCCGGTGGCGCGTCGGCCACGGTGCAGGAGGCGGCGACTGCCCATCGAATACCGGTTCCGAATGGACAGGCTCGGGCGGCACCCCGTAATGCGACGGCGGGGGTATCGGTCGACCATCGTGGTCGGGTGATCCTGCGGCGAAAGGGAACTCAGTCGCAGAGGCATCGTTCGACTGCTGCGCCTGGTTGTACCAGTCGGATATCGGGAGCACATGTCGCGCGGTCGGTGCCGACGGCGACTCCTCGCGCGGCGCACGGGTCTGCTGCCATCCGGGTTGACCGGCAGCCTGGGCCGGGTTACCCGGCATCTGATATGCCTGCGGTTGAGACCCCTGCGCGTGATGACCCTGCGCTTGATGATCCTGCGCTTGGTATCCCGCCGACTCCTGCCACGGTAGTTCGTCACGACCCGGCGACACGTCGCGCTGCGACTGACCCCACTTCGATTGAGACCACTGCGGCTGATCCCACTGCGGCTGATTCCACTGCGATTGGTCCCACTGCTGGCCATGGCCTTGCGGGTCGGGCTGCGATGCCGCCCGGCCCGGAGTCTGCTCGGGGGCCGGCACCTGCGGCTGGGGCGTCGCCCCCTGCGGCCGTCGGTTCATCAGCGATCCGGTGGGCGGCTGGGCATCATCCACCCCGATTCCCGGGTACCGATGCTGCCCGCTGTGCCCGAAGTAGAAGAGGCAGTGCGCGCCGTCCAGCTCCTGGACCGGGCAAGGATCTTCGTCCCGGAGGGCCTGCGTGCCACGAGCGAAGTCGCCCCAGACCAGCCAGCGGCGACGTCCGTGATGAATCTGGTGTCCGTCGGAGGCGTGCGCGCCGGGATGACCTTCGCGGAGGACACAGCCCACGAGCCATTCATCTTCATGACCGAGCTCGAGCGCGGCACGTTCGCTCTGGGTGGCAACGATCGACGACCAGCACCGGCCACCACTCATGAACACACCTTTCTCCGTCTGCTGGCAAGCAGTGTACGGAGATTCGGGAGGTGAGACTAGAACCCGGGCACTGTTCGTTCACCCACCGGGATCAGGTCGTCGCCCGCGAGGACGAACGACCGGGAGACGGCGTTCGGGTTCTGGTCCGGAAAATCGGCACGCTGGTGACAGCCGCGCGATTCTTCCCTCGCCCGCGCCGCCGCGACGATCGCTCGCGCGGTGAGAAGCAGTGCCGCGTCCTCTGCCGAACGAAGTCCGCCGCGAACTGCTTCGGGAGCACCTGCCAGGAAGTCGGACACCTCCGCCAGCCCGTCACCGACCCGATCGAGTGCGACGTGCTTCGACATCTCATCTTGGAGCCGGGCGCGCTCGCACGACCTGGCCGTCCCCACTGCGGGCACCTCGGCGTCCAGAACCGCGCGGTCAGCGCATTCGGCGGCCCGGGACGCCGCTCTCCTGCCCATGACGAGGCCCTCGAGCAAGCTGTTGGACGCCAACCGATTGGCGCCGTGCAGCCCGGTCCTCGCCGTCTCGCCCGCGGCGAGCAGACCGGGGACCGTTGTCTGACCGTCCGCGTCGGTGACGATCCCCCCGCACAGGTAGTGGGCGCCCGGCACGACAGGCAGCCGACCTCCGGAGATGCCTAGGCCGGAGGCACGCACCCCCGCGGTGACTGTCGGAAACCGCTTCTCGAAGCCGTCGACTCCGCTGATGTCGAGGTACACGCTGTCGGCCCCGGTCCGCTCCATCGCTGCGGTGACCGCCCGCGCCACTACGTCACGGGGAGCGAGGTCACCGCGCGGATGCACACCAGCCGTCACCGGGTCGCCGTTCGCATCGACGAGCCTGCCGCCCTCTCCGCGAACCGCTTCGCTGACGAGCGTCCGGCGCCCGCGCGCACCTGGCACGTAGAGCATCGTGGGGTGGAACTGCACGAACTCCAGGTCGGCGACCTGCGCACCGGCCCGCAGAGCCAGTGCGATGCCGTCGCCGGTAGCGCCGGCCGGGTTGGTCGTCGCCGAGAACACGTGCCCGACACCGCCGGTCGCCAGCAGGACCGTCGGCGCCCAGGCCACCCGGCGCTCCGCCGCGGTCACAAACGATGCACCAGCCACGCGACCGTCGGCGATGAGGACGTCCGACGCCCACGAGTCGTAGAGAATTGCGACAGGGGAGTCATCGGCGTTCGCGCCAAGTGCCGCCTGCACGTGGGCCCCGGTCGCGTCGCCGCCCGCATGGATGATCCGCCGCACGCTGTGGCCGCCCTCCCGCGTTCGCCGGAATCGGCCGTCCTCACCGGTATCGAAGTCGGCGCCCCGGTCGACGAGTTGCGTCACCGCAGGCCATCCGTCGCTCAGGATCGGGTGCGTCGCGACGGCTTCGGTGAGACCCGCGCCGACCGCCAACGTGTCGTTCACGTGCTGGTCGACGGAGTCGTCGTGCGCGTCCGGATCTACGACGGCGATCCCGCCCTGCGCGTAGTAGGTCGAGGTCGAATGCTCCGCGTCACCGGGGCGCCACTGCGGCCCCTTGTTGAGCACCACCACGTCGAGGCCGCGCTCGGCCGCGGACAGCGCCGCTGTGAGACCCGCGATCCCGGCGCCGATCACCACGAGATCCGTGCGCAACTCGGCACGACCGGACATGGACTCCCTCTCACCTCGTCATCGATCGATGACCGTTATCGATCGATGATCGAAAACCTCGCTCGACGGTAACCCGAACCTGATCACCCGACAATCCACGGACCATCGGATTTGAAAGTTCGTCTGACCGAACTTAATCTTGCGGTATGTCGTTCAAAGGTGCGGGGATGGGCCGAATCGCAGCCCTGCTCGTCGTCGTGCTCGGTGTCAGCGGCTGCGCCCGCATCGACGACGACCCTCGTCCGCGCATCATCGCCAGTTTCACGGTTCTCGCCGACATCGCATCCCGCGTCGCAGGCGACCACGCACGCGTCGAGTCCCTCACCAAGTACGGTGCGGAGATCCATGGGTACGAACCGACGCCCGGCGACCTGCGAAAATTCGTGCACGCCGATCTACTTCTCGTGAACGGCCTCGGCCTGGAAGCCTGGTTCGAACGGTTCCTCGCCGACATCGAGGCGCCGCGCGCCGCGCTCTCGGACGGTGTGCGGACCATTCCGATCACCGGCACCCACCACCCCAATCCGCACGCGTGGATGTCGCCGCAGGAGTCGATGACGTACACCGACAACGCGGCGCGAGCGCTCTCCGGCATCGATCCTGCGCATGCGGCCGACTACCGAGCCAACGCAGCGAAGTACCGAGCCGAACTGCGCCGGATCGGTGACGACCTCGACCGGCGACTCGGCCGGATATCGGCGACCCGTGCGCTCGTCAGCTGCGAGGGCGCCTTCAGCTATCTGACACGGGACGCCTCTCTCCACGAGCGCTTCCTGTGGCCGGTGAACACCGAGAAGCAGGCCACCCCGCAGCACATGACGTCGGTCATCGACTTCGTGAACGATCATCGGATCCCCGCCGTCTACTGCGAATCGACCACCAATGACGCGCAGATGCGGCAGGTGGCGCGGGCGACCGGCGCCCGCCTCGGCGACACCCTGTACGTGGACTCGCTGTCGCTTCCCGACGGCCCGGTGCCCACGCACGCCGCGCTCCTGAGGCACGACGCCGACGCGATCGTCAACGGCCTGGCCGAACGGTCGCACGAATGACACCGCCCCTGCTCGACGTCGCCGGACTCACTGTTCATTACGGGAGCCGACTGGCTCTCGACGACGTCGGTTTCACGGTCCCTGCCGGAACCGTCTGCGGTCTGGCCGGCACCAACGGCGCCGGAAAATCGACGCTGATGAAGGCGATCCTAGGCTTGGTCCCGCCGACCTCCGGGCAGGTGCGGATCGCCGGATCGCCGGTCCGTGACGCTCTACGCGAGGCGCGCGTCGCCTACGTCGGGCAGTCCAGTGAGACAGACGCCGATTTCCCGATCCGAGTGGACGACGTGGTCATGACCGGACGTTACGGGCGTCAGGGGTGGCTGCGGAGACGCAGCGCAGCCGATCGTGCCGCCGTCGCCGATGCACTCGACCAGGTCGGTCTCGCCGACCTCCCGCACCGGCAGATCGGCGAACTGTCGGGCGGACAGCGCAAACGCATGTTCGTGGCGCGCGCCATCGCCCAGGAAGCAGACCTGCTCCTCCTCGACGAACCGTTCGCCGGCGTCGACCGGTACTCGGAGGCCCTGATCGTCGAACGGTTGCGCGCGCTGGCGGCCGACGGCCGCGGAATTCTCGTCTCCACACACGATCTCGCGTCGATGACGTCGTTCACCGACTCCGTGGTGCTCCTCGCCCGGCGACTGATCGCGCACGGCCCACCGGACGACGCACTGTCCCCCGACAGCCTGGCTGCCGCGTTCGGTCTTCCAGCGGGCGACCGGCGATCGAGGGACGAGCGATGATCGACGCACTCACCGAGCCGTGGACGATGCCGTTCATGCGGGACGCGCTGACCGCATCGGTCGTCGCCGCCGTCGTCTGCGCACTCATCAGCTGCTGGATCGTCCTGATCGGCTGGTCGCTGATGGGCGATGCGATCTCGCATGCGGTCCTGCCCGGAGTGGTCCTGTCGTACGTGATCGGCCTGCCGTTCGCGGTCGGCGCGGTCGTGTTCGGATTCGGTGCGGTTGGTCTGATCGGCGCGGTCCGGACCAATCGTCGGATCAAATCCGACGCGGCGATCGGCATCGTGTTCACCACGCTGTTCGCGCTCGGCCTGGTGCTGGTCTCGGTGGTTCCGTCGCAGACCGACCTCGGTCACATCCTCTTCGGCAACGTTCTCGGCGTCGCGGGCAGCGAACTGGTCCAGCTCTGCGTCCTGGCGGCCCTCGTCACCGTGATCCTGCTCGTGCGCCGCCGAGATCTGACTCTGGTCGCATTCGATCCGATCCACGCCCACACCATCGGACTGCGACCGAAGTGGACCCGCGCACTCCTCCTCGCACTCCTTGCGCTGACCTGCGTCATCGCATTGCAGATCGTGGGCGTCATCCTGGTGGTCGCGATGCTGATCGTCCCCGGTTCCACCGCCCGCCTGCTCACCGACCGGTTCGGCACGATGCTGCTGATCGCGCCGACGATCGCTGCCGTCACCACCGTCACCGGCCTGTACTGCGCGTACTGGTTCGACGTCGCCCCCGGGGGCATGGTCGTCCTGGCTCAGGGCGCGGTCTTCGCGCTCGTCTGGCTGCTGGAGCCGCGTCACGGACTGGTCGCGTCGCTGCGTCGCTGACTCGAGCGCTCAGCCGCGTCAACTACACTCCACAATGGTGATGACCATGAAGGACGACGGCTCCCGATCCGGGGAGCCCGCAAGCGAGCTGCACGGCGACGGCGCTGTGCACGCTCGGGAGCAGTTGTCCCAGGTGTCGCCGTTCGACGAGATCAGTCGATTCGCCTCCACGGCCTCGCACGCCGCTCTGGGTGTCGGACGTCTCGTCGCAGGTTCGGTGAACGGGATCGTGCACGGCCGCCGACCCGGACCGTCCGATGCCGCTCACGAGGTCCGGCACACGTTCGAGCGACTCGGCCCCACCTACGTGAAACTCGGCCAGTTGATCGCCTCGAGCCCGGGCGTTTTCGGCCCCGTCCTGTCGAACGAGTTCGAGTCGCTCCTGGACAAGGTCCGACCCGCCGACCCCGCCGAGCTCCGGAAGATCCTCGTCGAGGAACTCGGCGGTCCGCCGGAGGAGGTGTTCGCGGCGTTCGACGCCGAGCCGATCGCGTCCGCATCCATCGCCCAGGTCCACACTGCGACCCTGCACAGCGGCGAGGACGTCGTCGTCAAGATCCAGCGGCCCGGTATCTCCGACCGACTGGCTCCGGACGTCGCCATCCTGGAACGCCTGGCGGGCATCGCCGAGATCTCGGAGTACGGCCGGATGCTGTCCGCGCGGCACTTCGTCGAGGATTTCGCCGATGGTCTGAGCTCCGAGCTCGACTTCCGCAACGAGGCCGCCACCATGGCCGAGTGGTTCGAGTGCCTGCAGCCCGGCCCATTCGGCGACCGCGTCCGCGTTCCGTACGTGTACGACGACCTGACCACCCGCCGCGTCATGACGATGGAGCGGATCTACGCGATCCGCATCGACGATGCGGCTGCGGTTCGCGCAGCCGGACACAGCGGCGAGGCTCTGTGCCGCAATCTGCTGCTCTCTCTGCTCGACTCCGCGTTCCACGGCGGCCTGTTCCACGGGGACCTCCACGCGGGCAACGTCCTGGTCGACGACGACGGCAAGCTCGTCCTGCTCGACTTCGGCATCGTCGGGCGATTCAACGCCCGGACCCGCCGCATCCTGCGTCAGCTCGTGGTCGACCTGATCGTCAAACAGGACTACGACTCCGCAGGTCGGGCGATCTTCCTACTCGGCGCCGTCCACAAGCCCGGCTCCACATCGAAGGGCGCGGACGACCTGAAGCGGGTCACCACGCCGCTGTCGACGACGGAGTTGGGGGCGATGTCGTACACCGACCTCGGCAGGCAGCTCGCCGCGGTCGCGAAGGCCCACGACGCCCGTCTCCCCCGGGAGCTGATTCTCGTCGGGAAGCAGCTCCTCTACGT
This sequence comes from Gordonia zhaorongruii, assembly GCF_007559005.1. Classification (GTDB taxonomy): domain Bacteria; phylum Actinomycetota; class Actinomycetes; order Mycobacteriales; family Mycobacteriaceae; genus Gordonia; species Gordonia zhaorongruii. The sequence goes on from NZ_CP041763.1 coordinate 3,097,391, forward strand.
CGAGAAGTACATGAAACTGCTCGCTCCTCGCTGGAAGGCGATCAGCGACCGGGAGATCTACGGCTACATGGCCGGAATCATGAAGGAAGCCGAACGTGATCGGCGGGCCCGAAATGCGTGAGCACCGTATGGGTGATGACAGCATGTGTGATGCGGGGCCGACCGACCACTCCGACCAACCCTCCACGAGGAGCCGACTGACGTGAAGCGTGTCCTACTGCCCCTGCTGGCATTCCTCGGTGTCGCGTGCATCGCAGCCGCCATCGCCATCCCGACGTATCTCGTCCCGAAGCTCAAAGTGGTGCCGCTCGATCTGGACATCACCTCGAACGCGTCGACGGTGCCGGGCCAGGGCCAGACCGGCGACCGGTCCCGGCGCGCATCTTCGACCGCTGCTCGGTGACCAAGCGCAAGGCCGCGGTACTCGACGCGAACATCACCCAGCAGCGGCGTTCGGTGATCGTGGACCCGTCCGACGAGGATCAGGCGACCCTCCAGTCCGCGCAGACGCTCCGAATCGACCGGGTTCGCGATGAGGACGGCAAGGAACGCGAGCTGACGATGTCGACCGACGGCGATCCCAAATGCGACGACGCGCTGCTGAACGCGACCGTCGATCGGGTCTCGGTGGACCGCTCGACCTCGGTACCCAACGGCGATGTGAGCTCGCTTCAGCTGGAGGCGGTGCCCGAGGGCGGCAACGTCGAGGACGCATCGGTGAAGCTCGAGGACCGCAAGGGCTTCCAGTACAAGTTCGGCTTCGATGTGAAGAAGCGGGATTACTACTACTACGACAGCACGACGCGACAGGACTCGCCGGCGAAGTTCGTCGAGGAGAAGGAGGTCGGCGGCGTCAAGACCTACCACTTCGTCGCCGATGTTCCCGAGACCGATCTGTCGAACCTGCCGAGCCCGACCGGCGATGCGCCGCTCGGCACCATCCTGAACATGCCCGCTCGTTGGTGGGGTATCTCGGGTCGCGGAGTCAAGAGCCGCGACATGATCCAGATGCACCGTTACGGCTCCGCGAAGCGCCACGTGTACGTCGAACCGACGACCGGCACGATCGTGTCCGGGTACGAGGAGCAGCACCAGTACTTCCGGTCGCCCGACGACAGCGAGGACAGCCCCGCCGCGATCCGCGACTTCCGGATGGACGCCCTCAAGGCGACGTTCCAGTGGACCGACGAGACTGTCGCCAACCAGGCTGATCGCGCCAAGGGCTACAAGAGCCAGCTCTTCTGGGGCGGCACGGTCACCCCGATCATCCTGGGCATCCTCGGTGCGCTGCTGCTGATCGGATGGGCGGTCATCACATGGTTCGGCCGGCGCGGTGACGCCGACGACGGCCAGGATCCCGACGACGCGCATGGCCCGGACGACGGCCCCTACGGCGACGGCCCTTACGACGGTGATCCGTACAATGGTGGTCCCGACGCACGCCACGACGGATTCGTCGCGACGCCGCACGAGGCGCCGAACGATGCCTACGCGTACGGCAACGAGACGACGACGTCGATCCCGCCGCAGGGCTCCACCGACGACACCACCGTCATTCCACCGGTGGACGGCGGCAGCCCGCTGGACGACACGGACACCTCCGCGTTCCGTCCGCCGAATCACCGATACGAGTAACCCGCGGTATCCCGTCTGGCCCCGAATTTCGCGTTGATCGTTCGGACGTACGATCGACCATCGCGATTTTCGGGGCCATTCGCGCTTCTGACACCTACAACAGGCCCGCTGCGACGAGGCGCGGCCTCAATCGCGGCACGACACGCCGGTTCTCCAGGTCGGACCAATCCCATCGAATCACGGTGACCTGCATGGATTCGAGACGGTTCTGCCGCTTCTTCTCACGTCGGACGACGTCGATCGGCGTCGCACCCGCGCAGTTGTAGTCCTCGTACTTGCCGTAACCGTCGAACTCTCCGACCACGCGGCCATCCCAGTCGTAATCGGTCTGCGCGACGAATCGTCCCCGGCCGTCGTGGAACTCGTGCTGCAGGCGCGGACGAGGAAGGCCGGCCTCCAGGATCTGGGCGCGGCCCCACGACTCGCCGGGATTGGCGGACAGTGCGTCGGCATGAGCGAATGCACAACGAGCGGTGGCGACTCCGTGCCTGGGCGGTTTCAGCAGTTCAGTGATCGCGGACGAGGACGCCCCCTGAGCGAGCGCACCGTCGAAGACGGCGAGCGCGCCCGCGAAACCCAGGTGCGACGTGCAGGCGACAGCGACCGCAGTCGCCTCGACCGACGGGACGCACAACCCGCCGACGGTCGTCACCTCGGTGATGTCGATCCGCCCGGTGTGCACGCGCAGCGTGCGTCGTCGAGGCCGTCGATCGCTGATGACCTCGACGCGAGCCAGTTCGGGCTTGAGCATGGGCAACCCGTGGATGACGGCGGCCGTCGCATGGCTGAACACCAGCGACGGGTCCTTCGCCGCTGCGGTTCGCGCGCGCAACAGGTGGAGCGCCGTTGCCGACCGTGGCTCACTCGCGACGTACGCGCCCGGTGCGATCCGCTCCAGTTCCCCGCCGTCGCACGCACGCGCCAGGTGCGTTGCGCTCACGCCGACTGCCACCGCCCGCTGCCGGTAGAGGATGCCGTGCTCGTCGAAGGGAAGCTGCATACCGGTTAGACGCCGCAGACGTCCCAGAGGTTGCACGCCCGTCCACAAACCTGTGTCCTACCCCGAAATACGCGCTGATCGTCAGGACGTTCGTACGCGCAACGCGATTTTCGGGGCCTTCGACGCTGCGCTGGTTCAGCGGTGGGCGACGGCGCGGCCTGCGGCGCGGCCAGAGAAGATGCAGCCGCCGAGGAACGTGCCCTCGAGTGCGTTGTACCCGTGGACGCCGCCGCCACCGAAACCGGCGACCTCGCCGGCCGCGTAGAGCCCGTCGAACACCTCTCCGTCCGGGCGCATCACCTGAGATTCGAGATTGGTCTCGAGTCCGCCCAGCGTCTTTCGGGTCAGTATGTTGAGCCGGACGGCGATGAGGGGGCCGTGCGCCGGGTCGAGGATGCGGTGGGGTTTGGCGACGCGGACCACCTTGTCGCCGATGTAGTTCCGCGCGTTGTGGATCGCCATCATCTGCCCGTCCTTGCTGTACGGGTTGTCGATCTGCGCGTCACGGGTCGAGATGGTGCGCTCGAGCTGCTGAAGGTCGATGGTTCCGCCCCGGCCGATCTCGTTCATGCCGCGCACCAGATCCGGCAGGTTGTCCCGGACGACGAAGTCGGCGCCGCGCTCGGTGAACGCCTGCACCGGTACCGGCATGCCCTTCGCGAGGCGGCTCTTGGCCGCCACCTTCAACGACTTCTCGGTGATGTCCGGGTTCTGCTCCGATCCGGACAGCGCGAACTCCTTCTCGATGATCGACGTCGACAGCACGAACCACGAGTAGTCGTAGCCGGTGTCGAGGATCGCCTTCATCGTCGAGTTGGTGTCGAATCCCGGAAAGTTCGGCGCCGGCAACCTGTTGCCGTTCGCGTCCAACCAGAGCGACGAGGGTCCGGGAATGATGCGGATCGCGTGATCAGTCCAGATCGGATCCCAGTTCTCGATGCCCTCGGTGTAGTGCCACATCCGGTCCCGGTTCACGATGTTGCCGCCCGCGTCCTCGGTGATCCCGAGCATTCGGCCGTCCACGTAGTCCGGGACGCCCGAGATCATGGTCTTCGGGGGCGGCCCGAGACGGTCGACGGGCCAGTTCTCCCGGACCAGATCGTGATTGTGGCCGATTCCGCCGGAGGTGACGATGACGGCACCCGCGCGTATCTCGAACTCGTCGACCACCGTGCGCGACGACGGCACCCCGCGCTCGGTCCGGCTCGCTTCGAGGGTGGCCCCGCGGACGCCTACGGCCGCCCCGTCCTCGACGATCAGCTCGTCGACGCGCCGCCGGAACTCAAAGGTCACCAAACCGCGTTCCTCCGCTTCGAGGACCGGTTCGAGGAACACCCGAACCACCTCGGGCCCGGTACCCCACGTCAGATGGAACCGCGGGACCGAATTGCCGTGGCCGTCCGCGAAGCCGCCGCCTCGCTCCGCCCACCCGACTACCGGCGTGAATCGGAGACCCAGGTCGTGCAGGTACTGCCGTTTGATCGTCGACGCGAAGTCGACGTAAGCACGCGCCCACTGGCGCGGCCAGTAGTCCTCGTCCTCACGGTCGAAGGCGGCGGACCCCATCCAGTCCTGGAGCGCGAGCTCGGGCGAGTCCTTGATGCCGAGACGCCGCTGCTCCGGGCTGTCGACGAGGAAGAGGCCGCCGAGCGACCAGAAGGCCTGACCGCCGAGGTTCTCCCGGTTCTCCTGATCGACGACGACCACCGACCGCCCGGCCTTCGTCAACTCGTACGTGGCGACCAGACCCGCCAGTCCCGCTCCAACGACGACGGCGTCGGCCTGTTTCCGATTGCTCACGCGTCTCCCTCTCCCGGCCTCGGCCTGTGTGCTTTACCGCACAGCTTAACCGTCGTGACGTGCGCCTCGGCCGGCTCCGGAGCCTGCTACGACGTCACAGAACGGACACGCGCAGGTGTGCGCTGCGACAACGGATCCATCTCGCAGTGGCCACAGCTTTGGACAGCGGGTCACGGTTCGGTTACGCTCACCCCGAACGGGGGTCTGGGCCGACTGGTCCGAGATATTTTTCCCGCGATCACTGTCGGGTGGTCGCTGACATGAAGGACTACGCATGCTCTCTAGTGCCCGTAAGCGCTTGGCGGCCGGTGTGCTCGCGCTGGCCACCGCGGCCGGCACGGCCGTCGCCGTCACCCCGCAGGCCGAAGCCGTCGGCACAGTCGAGAACGTCTACTCGCACGCGATGCACAAGAGCATCCCGGTGAAGATCATCGACGCTCCCGGCGGCAACAACCCGACGCTGTACCTGCTCGACGGCCTGCGCGCCCCGAAGCACAACAGCGGTTGGCTCCTCGAGACCGACGTCGACAAGTTCATGGCAGGAAAGCGCACCAACGTCGCCATGCCGTTCGGCGGCGCAGGCAGCTTCTACACCAACTGGGAGCGTCGCGACCCGAAGCTCGGCCTCAACAAGTGGGAGACCTTCCTGACCAAGGAACTCCCCGCCTACATGAAGAAGCGTCACGGCAGCGACAACCGCCGCAACGGCATCGGCGGTCTGTCGATGTCGGGCACTGCAGCGCTGAACCTGGCGTCGCGGCACCCGCGCTTCTACAAGGCCGTCGCCTCCTACAGCGGCTACCCGACCGTCACCATGCCCGGCTTCACCCAGGGCATCCAGGCCTCGGTGGCCGAGATGGGCGGCAACCCCAACAACATGTGGGGCTTCTACCCGGCCGGTCAGTGGTTCCAGAACGACCCGTTCCTGTCCGCAGGCAACCTCGCAGGCAAGCGCGTCTACGTGTCGTCGGGCACCGGTGTCGGCTCCAAGTACGACTCGTCGCTGACCCCGGGCAGCGCCAACTTCAACCCGACGAAGTTCGCGCAGATGGTTCCGCTCGAGGTCGCCGCATCGACCAGCTCGCGGATCTACACCGCTCGCCTGGCCACCGTGCCGGGTGTCCGCCTCACCACCAACATCACGCCGGACGGCGCGCACTGGTGGGACTACTGGGAAGCACGCTTCAAGCAGTCGTGGGGAACCACGTTCCGCCCGGCGTTCTTCTGAGCAGCGCCATAGCGCACGCGGCATAGAGCCGAGGCTGCGGCCGGTGACCTTCGATGGTCACCGGCCGCAGTCTTTTATTCCCTGGTGTGAACCATCTTTCAGGTCCTGGGCGGAGCATCGACCGCACGACTAGGCTGGTTCGCGTGGGTACTGGACAGCACATTCTGACGCGTAAGACCCCCTCCGCCCTCTTCTTGGTCCTGTCGATCAACGAGGGCGGCGAGGACGCGGTCCGCGATGCTCTCACCGGCCTTGCCGACGTTGTGACCACCGTGTCGTCGCGCGCCCCCGAATCCGTCCTCAGCGCGATCATCGGCATCGGCTCGCAGGCGTGGGACCGGCTCTTCGCCGGGCCGCGCCCCGCGGAGCTCCACCCGTTCATCGAGCTGACCGGCAAGGTGCACACGGCGCCTTCGACTCCCGGCGACCTGTTGCTGCACATCAAGTCCGATCGATCCGACCTCGCGTTCGAGGTAGGGCGGCTGTGGACTGCGGGTCTGGAAGAGGCGGTCACCGCCGTCGACGAGACGCACGGCTTCCGCTACTTCGACATGCGCGACCTGATCGGATTCGTCGACGGCACGGAGAACCCGGCGGGCGACGACGCCGTCGAGGCGATCGTCGTCGGCGACGAGGACCCCGAATTCGCGGGCGGCAGCTACGTCGCAGTCCAGCGGTACGTGACCGACATGGCCGAGTGGGCGGCCGTCGGAGTCGACGAGCAGGAGCGGGCTATCGGGCGAACCAAGTTCGACAACATCGAGATGGACGACGATGTGAAACCAGCCAACTCGCACGTCGCGCTCAACGTGATCGAAGACGAGGACGGCAACGAGCTCGACATCGTCCGCGACAACATGGCGTACGGTTCCATCGCGGGCGGAGGCGACAAGGGGACGTTGTTCATCGCCTATTCGCGGACCCCCGATATCACCGAGCAGATGCTTCGGAACATGTTCATCGGCGAACCCGAGGGCAACCACGACCGTCTCCTGGACTTCACCACCGCCGTGACCGGCTCGCAGTACTTCGCCCCCACCATCGAGTTCCTTGAGGACCTTCCCGGCCCGCCGGTGCCACCCGCCGAGGAGGAAGCGGAACCCGAACGCCCCGCCGACGGATCACTGGGCATCGGATCGCTCCGCTGATCCACCGCACGACCACACGAGCACACTTTCGAAAGGACACCCCATGAGCAATCTGCATCGCGACCTCGCCCCGATCTCCAGCGCCGCCTGGAGCGAGATCGAAGAGGAGGCGTCCCGCTCGTTCAAGCGGAACCTGGGCGGTCGGCGCGTCGTCGATGTGAAGGGTCCGCTCGGTCTGGACGCCGAGGCGGTCACTCGCGGCCACCGGTCCAAGATCGACTCGCCCGCCGACGGCATTCAGGCGTTCCTCCGCAAGGCGCAGCCGCTCGTCGAACTGAAGGTTCCGTTCACGGTGACCCGCGAGGCCATCGACGACGTCGAGCGCGGCGCCTCGGACTCCGACTGGGATCCCGTGGTGGAAGCCGCCCGTGAACTGGCGCTCGCCGAGGATCGCGCGATCTTCGAGGGCTACGGCGCCGCCCAGATCTCGGGGATCGGGGAGAGCGCGGCGCACGTCGCCGTGCCCGAGAACGTGACGGACTTCCCGGAGGCCATCAGCCAGGCGATCAACAAGCTGCGGCTGGCTTCGGTCGATGGCCCGTACTCTCTCGCGTTGTCCGCCGACTTGTTCGCTGAGGTCAATGAGACGTCCAACCACGGCTACCCGATCCGCGAGCACTTGCGGCGGATCCTGGTTGACGGCGACATCGTCTGGGCGCCCGCCATCACGGGCGCCTACCTGATCTCCACCCGCGGCGGCGACTTCGAGTTGTCGATCGGCCAGGACGTCTCGATCGGTTACGACTCGCACGACGGTGATGTCGTGAACCTCTACTTCACCGAGTCGTTCACCTACCTCACTTACAGCCCGGAAGCGGCCATCGCGCTGCGCTGAGTAAGTAAGTCGCACGGTCGAACGATGCTGCGTATCGTGTGCTGAGTGCTCATCCGCCTGCTCCGCACATATCTGGCGCGCTACCGTGCCGCGATCGCCGCGGTGGTCGTGCTTCAGCTGGTCGCCACCGCCGCAATGCTGTACCTGCCCACGCTGAACGCTGACATCATCGACAACGGTGTCGCCACCGGCGACACCGGTTACATCGGCACCACCGGCGCCTGGATGCTGCTGGTCTCACTGGTTCAGATCCTGTGCTCGGTGGCGGCGATGTACTTCGGGTCGCGTACCGCCCTCGGGGCCGGCCGCGACATCCGGCACGATCTCCTGCACCGCGTGAACGGCTTCTCGGCGCGCGAGGTCGGCCGATTCGGCGCGCCGTCGTTGATCACCCGTACGACGAACGACGTCCAGCAGGTGCAGCTCCTGACCGTCATGTCGGTGTCCATCCTGGTGATGGCGCCGATCATGGGCATCGGCGGGATCGCGATGAGCGCCCATGTGGCACTGTCGATCTCGTGGATCCTCGGCGTCGCGGTCCCGGTCCTGGGCATCACGATGGGCTTGATCATCGGCCGCATGATCCCGGCTTTCCGGTCCATGCAAGAGCGGATCGACAACGTGAACCGGGTGATGCGCGAGCAGATAACCGGTATCCGCGTCGTGCGCGCGTTCGTCCGCGAACCTTACGAGATCGAGCGCTTCGGCGTCGCCAACCACCGGCTCGCGGACTCGTCGCTCCGAGTCGGCCGGATGATGGCGCTGATGTTCCCGTCGGTCATGCTCATCACGAACCTGACCCTGATCGCAGTGCTCTGGTTCGGTGGCCACGCCGTCGACGACGGCACGGTTCAGATCGGCGATCTGACTGCGATGATCAGCTACGTCATGCAGATCATGATGTCGGTGATGATGGCCTCGTTCCTGGCGATGATGGCGCCGCGTGCGGGCGTGTGCGCAGAGCGCATCTGCGAGGTCCTCGACACCGAGTCGTCGGTGCACACACCCGATTCCGCGGTGGCGATGACGACCGACCCGGCCGTCGTCGAGTTCGACGACGTCGAGTTCCGTTACCCGGGCGCCGACGAGCCGGTCCTGTGCGACATCTCGTTCGCCACCGCTCCGGGAACCACGACGGCGATCGTCGGATCGACGGGCGCCGGTAAGACGACGCTGGTGAATCTGGTGCCGCGCCTGCTGGACGCGACCGCAGGCGCACTGCGGATCGGCGGGGTCGACGTCCGGGATCAGGATCCTGATCTGCTGCGCTCGCACATCGGTCTGGTGCCGCAGCGCCCCTACCTGTTCTCCGGCACCGTGGCCACCAACCTCCGCCAGGGGAATCCGGACGCCACCGAGGACGAACTGTGGGAGGCATTGACGGTGGCTCAGGCCGCCGACTTCGTGCGCGCCATGCCGGATGGCCTGGACACGGCGATCTCGCAGGGCGGTACCACCGTGTCGGGAGGTCAGCGGCAGCGACTCGCGATCGCCCGCGCCCTGGTCCGCAGACCGTCGGTGTACGTCTTCGACGACTCCTTCTCGGCGCTCGATCTGTCGACCGACGCGCGGTTGCGGGCCGCGCTCGCTCCGGCGACCCGGGAATCCGCGATGATCGTCGTCGCGCAGCGAATCTCGACCATCACCGCTGCCGACCAGATCGTCGTCCTCGACGAGGGCACGATCGTCGGGCTCGGCACGCACGCCGAACTGCTCGAGTCGTGTCCCACCTACGCCGAGATAGCCGAATCCCAGCAGGCGATCGGAGCGGCGTCGTGAGCCGGCCGGGAGGCGGCGGAATACCCGGGGCGCCGTCGCTGGAGAAGCCCCGCTCCTTCCGCCCGTCCCTGAAGCGGCTCGTCCGGCTCCTCAGCGATTTTCGCGCGATGATGAGCGTGGTGCTGCTGTCGATCGTCGGCTCCGTCGCGCTGACGGCGTACTCGCCGCGCGTTCTCGGAGACGCCACCGATGAGCTGTTCGAGGGGGTCATCGGATCGCAGCTTCCTGCCGGTGCCACGAAGGAGCAGGCAGTGGAGGGGTTACGCGCCTCCGGCCACGGCACGTTCGCAGACATGGTGGCGTCGATGGACGTGATCCCCGGTCAAGCCGTCGACTTCAACGCCGTCGGCCGACTCCTCGCGTTCGTCCTCGCGTTGTACGCGCTCTCCGCGATCCTCGGTTGGCTCGGCGCCTACCTGCTGAACAAGGTGGTGGTCCGAACCGTCACCGATCTGCGCGCCCGGATCGAGGAAAAGGTGCACCGCCTGCCACTGTCGTACTACGACGGCTCGGCGCGCGGTGATCTCCTGAGCCGCGTCACCAACGACCTGGACAACCTCTCGCAGTCGCTGCAGCAGACCATCAGCCAGTTCCTGAACTCCGTGCTGATGGTCATCGCCATCCTCGTGATGATGTTCAGCATCTCACCGATTCTGTCGCTCATCGCGCTGGCCACCGTGCCGGTAGCGGCGATCGCCACCGGGATCATCGCGAAGCGGTCCAAGCCCCACTTCGTCGCGCAGTGGTCCTCGACCGGCGCCTTGAATGCCCAGATCGAGGAGGCTTTCACCGGACACGAGCTGGTGAAAGCGTTCGGTCGGCGCGAGGCCGTCGAGGCCGACTTCGACGAGCGCAACGAACTTCTCTACGAGTCGTCGTGGCGGGCCCAGTTCATCTCGGGCATCATCATGCCGACCATCATGTTCCTCGGGAACCTGAACTACGTCGCGGTCGCCGTCGTCGGCGGTCTGCGAGTCGCATCCGGCCAACTGAGTCTGGGCGAGGTCCAGGCCTTCATCCAGTACTCACGGCAGTTCACGCAACCCCTCACCCAGATCGGGTCGATGTTCAACCTGATGCAGAGCGGTGTGGCCTCGGCCGAGCGGATCTTCGACGTCCTCGATGAGGACGAGGAGGAGCGCGATCCGGCGGACGCCGAGTCGCCCGCCGTGGACGAGGGACGTATCGAGTTCGACGACGTGTCGTTCCGCTACCTGCCCGACCGCCCGCTCATCGAGAACCTGTCGCTGACGGCCGAACCGGGCGACACGATCGCGATCGTCGGGCCGACCGGCGCAGGCAAGACCACCTTGGTCAACCTGATCATGCGGTTCTACGAACTCGACTCCGGATCGATCGTCTTCGATGGGGTCGATGCGTCGCGGATGACGCGTGACGATCTGCGTGAGCGCACCGGAATGGTGTTGCAGGACTCCTGGCTGTTCGGCGGGACCATCTTCGAGAACATCGCCTACGGCGATCCGACGGCATCGGCCGACGAGGTACTCGAAGCGGCACGCATCAGTCACGTCGACCACTTCGTCCGGACCCTCCCCGACGGGTACGACACCGTCCTCGACGAGGAAGGCGGCGGAGTCAGCGCCGGTGAGCGCCAGCTGATCACGATCGCCCGAGCGTTCCTCGCGAAACCGACGGTCCTGATTCTGGACGAGGCGACGAGTTCGGTCGACACCCGCACCGAACTCCTCATCGGCAAGGCGATGGCGAATCTGCGGACCGACCGCACCAGTTTCGTCATCGCGCACCGCCTGTCGACCATCCGCGACGCGGACCTCATCGTCGTCATGGAGGACGGGCGGATCGTCGAGCAGGGCGATCACGCCGCACTTCTGGAGGCGAAGGGCGCGTACTACCGCCTGTACAGCGCGCAGTTCGCCGGTGCGTCGACGTAGTGCCGCACAGAATTCCCCGCTCCGCTGCGGAGACCGTGTCAGGACGTTGACCGCGCTGAGCGGGGAATCTCCCGCGGACTCCGCGGATGCACTAGCGTTCGAGAGGACCTGGTCCCCGCTCCCGTAAGTCCAGGAGGCTCATGTCCGCCGAACGCATCATCCTGATCCGTGCCGTCAACGTCGGCGGAGCGAAGCTGCCGATGGCGCGCCTGCGGGATATCGCGACGGACCTCGGTGCGACGGAGGTGTCGACGTACATCGCTTCGAGCAATCTGCTGTGCACGCCGTCGGGGGATCCCGGCGAGTTCGATCACGCTCTCGAGCAGGCGATCGCCGACGAGTTCGGGTACTACCGGGAAGTGGTGAGCAGGTCGCCGGCCGAAGTCGAGGCGGCCTTGGTCGCCTACCCGTTCGGCGACGCCGCGCACGGCCACCTCCACTTCCTGACCGGAGTCCCCGATTCCACTGCGGCACAAAATTTCTGCGAGCGCGACCACGGTGGCGGTGAACGACTGGCGGTCATCGGCAGGGACCTGCACATCGACTATCCGGACGGTGCCGGGCGGACGAAGCTGACGGCGGCGCGGATCGCCCGGGGACTCGGGGTGACCGGCACCGGCCGCAATCTGCGCACCAGCGCGACGCTCGTCGAGCGGGCCCGCGGATGAGCTCACCGCACGATCCCGGGACCGACACGCCGCCGGGCGCCGTGGACGCGCGGTTCACCCTCGCCGCCGAACGAACCATGCTCGCGTGGCTGCGAACGGCCCTCGGGCTGATCGCGGCGGGCGTCGCCGTCCTGCACGTGGTGTCCTCGTTCACCAATCTCTGGCTGCAGACCGCGCTCGGTGTGAGCCTCCTGGTCCTCGGCGCCGCGAGCGCCGGGTTGGGGGTATGGCGTTGGCAGCGCGTGAACCGGGCGCTGCGCACCGGCGGCGCGATGCCCGGCCCGTTGCCGATCTGGATTCTGATCGGTGCGCTGATCGTGATCTCACTCGCGTTCGCCGTGATTCGCTGACCGACTGTCCGATCGGCGTGTCAGCGGACTGTACCGTGGTCAACCGTGAGCGAGGATGCAGGTCGGACCGTGGAGATCTCGACAGACGGCGCGTGCCTGGGCAATCCCGGCCCCGGCGGCTGGGGCGCGATCCTGCGCTACGGCGACGTCGAGAAGGAGATCTCGGGGGCCCAGCCCGATACCACCAACAACCGCATGGAACTGATGGCCGCGATCGAGTCGCTCAACGCGCTCACTCGGGCGTCATCGGTGATCCTCTACACCGACTCGAGCTACGTGCGGAACGGCATCACCAAGTGGGTCGCCGGGTGGCAGAAGAACGGTTGGAAGACCTCCGCGAAGCAGCCGGTGAAGAACGCCGACCTGTGGCAGGAGCTGGTCTCGGCCGAGCAGCGGCACACCGTCGAGTGGCGTTGGGTGAAAGGTCATGCGGGCGACAAGTACAACGAGATCGCCGACACGCTCGCCACCACCGCCGCCCGCTCGCTGCGCGACGACTGACCCGCATCACACCTGGATCGGCGGGTACAACTGTTCCATCGTCAACTGCCGGTTCCGTCTGGCCGCCCACGCGCTGACCGCCATCGCTCCGAGCATCACGCACCCAAGGACGATCACACTGGTCCAGAATCTGGAGTCGACCCCGCCGGCGATCACCTGGCGCAGGCCGGTCACGGCGTAACTCATCGGATCGTACGGGTGCAGGATCTGGGCCGGTTTCGCCGTCGTCTCCACCGGATACAGGCCGCCCGAGGCTACGATCTGCACCATCAGGAACGCGAGTGACACCACTCTGCCGACGGCCGCTCCCAGCACCGCGTTGAACATCTGTATCAACGCCAGGAAGGTACCTGCCACCAGCAGCATGAAAGCGACCATGCCCGCCGGGTGCACCGGGCTCAGCCCGACCGCGAAGTGCACGACGGCGTACATCACGACGACCTGCGCGGCCGCGATCAAGGCCGCGGGCCAGTACGACGCCAGCACCGACCGCAGCCCTCCGAGCCCTCCGAGGACCGGCCGGGACTGGAGCGGTTTGAGCATCATCCAGATGATGACCGTCCCGATGAACAAGGCGAGCGGCAGGAAGAACGGAGCAAGTCCCTCACCGAACGTCTTCGCCTCGTTATCGGTGTGCGAGCTCAATTCCACCGGCTGGGACAGATCGGCTGCGGTCTTCTGCCGCTGCTGATCATCGCCGAAGTCGGGAATCTGCTTCACCCCGTCCCCGAGGCCCTTGGCGAGCCGGCTCGCACCATCGGAGAGTCTCGGTGTGCCGTCGGCGAGCTGCCCGGCACCATCGGCGAGCCGCTGGCTTCCGTCGGTCAGCTGCACCATCCCGGAACTGAGCTCGGTGGCACCTGCAGAGAGCTGGTTGGCGCCATCCTGCAGCTGACCGACCTTGCCCGCGAGCTCACCGCTCTCGACCATGCCCAGCATCGTGCGCAACGTCGAGTCCTTGTCCCCCAGCTGCGCGGATAACGCTTTCGATTGCTTCGACAGATTGTTGACGCGCGCAGTGGTGCCGGGGTCGACGCCCTGCGTCTGCAGGAAGTTCTGGACCGGTCGCAGAGCCCTCGCGAGTGAACGCGCGTGCGGGTCGCCGGTGGCGCGGAGCTGCGTCATCACGGTGGACAGCGCCCGCTCGGCCTGCGACTGACCGGCTCCGACGGTGCCGATTCCGCGCAGCAGAGCCGACATCTCCTGGGACATTTCCGCCGCATCGGCCGCGTACTCGGACGGCTTCACACCGGAGGACTGGATCTGGCCGAGAACCTTGTTCAACGGCGACGTCGCCGAGTTGACACCGTCGGCGAGCTGCCCGGCACCGGCCGCCAGTCGCGCCGAGCCGTCGCGCGCAGTCACCATGTTGACGGCGAGTTCATCAGCGCCGTCGGCCAGCTTCTGCGCGCCGTCATCCGCTGTCTTGAGACCACCCGCGAGTTGATCGGCGCCGTCGGATGCCTTCGTCAGCCCGTCACCTGCGCTCACCAGACCGACGAGCACCTGGTCCACCGCCTGTTTGCCGATATTCGCGTTGAGTGCCTTGGTGACCTGCGCGGCAGCGCTGTCGCCGATAACTCCCGCGAGATAGCTGTTGGCGTCGTTGAACTCGAACTGGACTCTCGCCTTGTGTGGATCACCGGTGGCCGCCGAGGCGATCGCCGAACTGAAATCCTTCGGGATGGTGATGGTGAAGTAGTAGCGACCGTGGGAGAGTCCGTCCTCCGCGTCCGCCGCATCAGTCGGTTTCAGATCGAGTTCACCGGACGAGAGGAGTTCGGACTGGACCTGATCGCCTGCATTGAGCGGCTTTCCCTGCGAGGACGCGCCCTGATCCTGGTTCACCAGCGCGACCGGGATCTTGGCCACCTCGTCGAACGGGTTCCAGAACACCCACAGGTACATCGCTCCGTACAGGAGCGGCATCAGCACGACCGTCACGATCGCGATGCGCGGCATCGCGCCTTTGGAGTAGCGCTTGAGTTCGGTGCCGAGCGACATTCCCGCCAGCATCAGTGGTTCCCTTCGTGGTGAACGAGTTCGGCGTGTGTCAGGTTCGGCACCTCGACGACCAGTCGCTGACCGAGGCCGGGCGCGGGCGGGTTGACCGTCGTGGTGACCACGGTCTGCTCGCGTCCCAGTTCTGCGAGGCGGGCCACCAGGATGCGCTGGTTGTGGTCGCTGGTGACCTGGTCCATGCTCCCCACGACGAGGAGCGGACGACGCCGGGAGTTGGCGAGAGCGACCCGCAGCAACACTCCGTCGAGTTCGGACAATTGCTCGACGTAGTCGGTCAGCGCCGGGAGGGGCAGATCGCCGAAGACGGGCCGACAGATCCGCTCGAGGTCGGCGTCGCGCGCCTTCCCGACCAGGTGATACCAGGGTGAATCCCAGCGGCGCTGCTCGGTGATCAGGTCACCGACGCGCACAGCGCTGTAGACGGCATCGAGATCCTCGACACCGGCGAGGGCCGCCACCTCGAAGATCTTCTTCGCGCGGGTACGACCGAACACCGAGAGCTCACCGCTCTTGGCCTTCATCCGGCCGGCGAGGGTCATCTCCAGCGCCGTGCGCCCCGAACCGGCGGGGCCGCGCAGGATGGTGAGGCCGCCTGCGGGGATGTCCAGGTCGATGGGACCGAACACCTGCCCCCACGGTCCACGTTGGGCGATTCCCCGCGCGACGACTGCCGATTCGGCTGCGGGTTCTGGCGCGATACTCATGACATCGCAGCGTAATGCGGGTACCGAGGGCAGATGGAGCCGACTGGCCGCACAGTGTGCGAACAAACGTTTTCAGAATTTCGGTGGGGTGGATCACCACGGCGCATGTCAGTGATCCGGGCGGCGACACTGCGGTCTCCGTATAGTTTGCGTAACTGGTGACCCGGACCACTCCCGCTCGCCTACACGACGGACGAGCGACGCGGCGCGTCGAACACACCGCCTCGCGCCCGAACCCGAAAGGACCCACATGTCGCAACTGCTCTCCGGCAAGACCGCGGTGATCACCGGATCGGCGCAGGGCATCGGCCTTGCCATCGCCGAGAGGTTCGTCGCCGAGGGCGCCCGCGTGGTGCTCGCCGACCTGAACGCCGAGCAGGTCATGGCGGCCGCCGCAGGTCTGGGCGACGATTCCGTGGCCCGAGGTGTCGCCTGCGACGTGACCTCCGGCGACGACGTCGAGCGACTGATCGCCTCCGCCGTCGACGCGTTCGGCGCGGTCGACGTGATGGTCAACAATGCCGGGATCACGCGTGACGCCACCATGCGGAAGATGACCGAGGATCAGTTCGATCAGGTGATCGCGGTGCACCTCAAGGGAACGTGGCACGGTACGCGTACCGCTGCTGCCCACATGCGTGAACGCCGGTCCGGGTCGATCATCAATCTGTCGTCGATCTCGGGCAAGGTGGGACTCATGGGCCAGACCAACTACTCGGCCGCCAAAGCCGGCATCGTCGGACTGTCGAAGGCAGCGGCGAAGGAGGTCGCGTATCTCGGGGTTCGCGTGAATGCGATTCAGCCGGGCCTGATCCGCACTGCCATGACCGAAGCGATGCCCGAGCGCATCTGGGAGCAGAAGATGACCGAGATCCCCATGGCGCGCGCCGGTGAGCCGAGCGAGATCGCCGGTGTCGCAACCTTCCTCGCGTCAGATCTGTCCTCGTACATGACCGGCACCGTCCTCGAGGTGACCGGCGGACGGCACATGTGAGTTCACCGGACTGGGTTCCGCGCGGGGTCGTCACCGACGAGGTGATCGACCCGGGACCCGTGGCCGCACTCACCGCGATCTTCGACGACGGGCTGCCCGTGCCGCGCCCCGGCGACCTGCTTCCGCCCCTGTGGCACTGGGTGGCGCTGCCCCGCTGGTCGACGTCGTCGGTGCTGGATATCGACGGCCACCCGTTTCGCGGATCGTTCCTGCCACCGATCGAGTTGCCGCGCCGCATGATCGCGGGCGGGACCGTCGAGTTCCACGCCCCGCTGGTCGTCGGCGCTACGACCCGCCGTGAATCCACCGTCGAATCGGTGACCGAGAAGAGCGGTCGCAGCGGAGCACTGGTGGTCGTGGTGGTCGCGACGACACTGCACACCCCGGACGGCCGACCCGCCGTGGTCGAACGTCAGAATCTGATCTACCGCGAGCCGCCCACGGCCGCACCGCAGCAGCCGAACCCCGGCGACGCGACTCACCTGAAGCCGGTCGGTCCGCCACTGGCCGCCCACCAAGACGGCGGCTGGGACTTCCGCACCGATCCGACTCTGCTGATGCGATTCTCCGCGGCGACGGCGAATGCGCACCGGATCCACTACGACTGGCCCTATGCGACCGGTGTGGAGGGTTACCCGGGGCTGGTCGTGCACGGGCCGCTGATGACGCTCGCGCTGATGGAGACTCAGCGACTCTCCGGCGATCTCGACGCGGTGTCCGGCGTCTCGCACCGCAACCACGCCCCCTTGTTCTGCGGGCAACCGGCACGAGCTCATGCCTCCGACACCGGGAGCGGCCGCTCGGTGACCCTGCTCGGCCCCGGAGGCACTGAAGCCGCCCCTCGCAGCACCATCGACCTCACCTTCTCCGAATCTGCGACCACCTCAGGAGCCTGAACCCATGCCGCGCCACTTCTCCAGCATCGACGACGTCCGCACCGCCCTCGGCGAGACGATCGGCCCGAGCGAGCCCATCGTCGTCGACCAGGCTCGTATCGATGCGTTCGCAGCCGCGACCGGCGACCATCAGTGGATCCACGTCGACCCCGCACGGGCCGCAGACGGCCCCTACGGCACCACCATCGCGCACGGTTACCTCACGCTGTCGCTGGTTCCCCTGTTCGGAGCCGACCTGGTGTCGTTCGATTTCGGTAGCGCACGCATCAACTACGGCACCGACAAGGTCCGCTTCCCGGCTCCGGTTCCGTCCGGATGCTCGCTCAGCGCCACCGTGACCTTCACCGACATCGCGGAGAAGCCGGACAGCGTCACACTCACCGCGCATTACGCCGTCACTGTGGACGGTGCGGACAAGCCGTCGTGCATCGCCGACACTCTCGTGCGAATCGTGCTGTAGCTGAGCGGCCGCGAACACCTTGCCGGTTTCCTCAGCGGATACCTCACTGCCGTTATCGGTTGATTCTGGTGGCGCCCGGCCGGTTAGGCCACCTCGCTCGTTTCGGAGGCGGGCAGATCCTGCTTCCGGTTTCGAACGGCCAGCAGACTTCCCGCAACGAGCGCCGCCACCGTAGAAGCAACCAAGATCGCGACCTTGGCATGGTCGAGGGACGCGCCGAGGCCGGGGAAGCTCAGTTCGGCGACCAGAAGCGACACGGTGAAACCGATGCCCGCCAACAGGGAGATTCCGACGAGGTCGGCCCACCGGACGCGGGAGTCGAGTTCGCTACGAGTGAGCCTGAGGGTCAGCCAGGTGGCACCGAGGATCCCGAGTGGTTTACCTACGAGCAGACCCGCAATGACACCAACCGCTATGGGATCGGCGAACGTCTCGCGCAGAGCGGAACCGCCTGCGACGGTGACGCCGGCCGCCATGAACGCGAACACCGGGACGGCAAAGCCGGCCGAGAGAGGGCGGAAACGATGTTCGAACTGCTCGGATAGCCCCGACTCGGAACCGCCGGCGCGCACCGGAATCGCAAAGCCAAGGAAAACGCCCGCGATCGTGGCGTGGATGCCCGAGGCGTGCACGAGGCCCCAGACGGCGATACCGATCGGCAGGAGGATGATCCAGGCGGCCCACACGGTGCGCGCGAACCAGTCGGCGTATCGGTGAGCCAGCAACGCGAACAGGACCAACGGGACGATGGAAGCCAACAGCGGCGTTGCGTGAACCTGATCGGTGTACACCAGCGCGATGATCAGAATGGCGATCAGGTCATCCACGACCGCCAGGGTCAGCAGAAACAGGCGCAGCGCAGCTGGGAGGCGCGACCCCACGACCGCGAGTACCGCGACAGCGAATGCGATGTCGGTGGCGGTGGGGATCGCCCAACCGTCGGCCCCTGAGGTGCCCCGGTTGATGCCGAAGTAGATGGCAGCCGGGACGAGGACGCCTCCGACAGCTGCGACGACAGGAACCAGCGCGGTTCGCGCTGACCGTAACTGGCCTATGACGATCTCTCGTTTGAGTTCGAGCCCGACGAGGAAGAAGAAGATCGCCAACAACCCGTCGGCAGCCCAGGCGCCGATCGTCAGGTCCAGATGCCAGGGTTCGTACCCGATACGCGTCTCACGCACCGATTGGTAGGCCTCCGACCAAGGGCTGTTCGCCACTATGACGGCTGCGATCGCTGCCCCGACGAGTAGGAATCCACCCACGGTCTCGGTCCGCAAGATCTCGATAACCCGGCGTGTTTCAGCAATGGGAGCGCGTGCGAACGCGCGATTACGCAAGCGGGGGTTGGCGCGATTTGCCACTGGGATCCCTCAGGTCGACAGCACGATATCCGTCGCCGACCAGACTTCCCGGCACACCGGTCGTCACTCTACGGACATGGCGTCGACTCACGCCAAATCAGAGGTCCGCGCGATCTATCGCCGGTGAGTCGGCCGCCGGCTTCGGCTGGTGGAGTGTCAATATTCCCGTGTGCATTATTCCTCCCGCTTCTTTACTTAATTCTAATAGCTATTACGTTGTTGTGCAACAGTTTTCACGAACTAGTTTTCTAATTACGTTGTCTTGTAACGCCATTGCCCATGGGGTTTGGTGCCACTACCCGAGGGGTTCAAAGTGAGTCATTTCCTGATACTTGGCCGTATGTGCGTGCGGGTGGCACGTAGAACAATCGGCCCATCAGGAACTACTACCCATACTGTTGCTTGCGTGTGATGTCCCGGTGGGATTGCCTACCGATGTGGTGGGTGTGCGAAGGCAGCAGGCAAATCATTTGCCGAACAACTGATCACGTGGATGTAGGTACTTACCTTGCACGGGCGGTAGCAGAGCAATCGGCGGCGTCAATGCTCGTGCGGAACGGAACGGAACGGGACGGGGGCAGGTCCCTTCAATGATTGCTGGATCCGATCGGCTGTTCGTTTCGGGTGAACAGACCAGTCCGCTCGATGGCAGCGGTCTCCAGGTGACCGCTTGCTGTGAAAGGCCCAGGTGTGGTCGCTGGGCTCGATTGTTCGGTTTCTCGGGTGTGGCCGGTTGTCGATGTGGCGGCGTGGCCGCGTGGTGCGGCGATCAGCGCGCCCAGATCTTCTGTGTTACTGGGTCGTTGATCGGGTGGCGGCCGTGTGGGCTCTGGTGGTCGTGGGTCGTGATGAGCGGGTGGCCCGGTAGTCGGGTTTCCACGTCAGGAGCAGGGCCAGTGCGAGGAGTATTTCGGCGATGTCGCCCCAGTAGTACATGAGGGTTCCACCGGCCTGGAGTTCGCCCGCTGGGGCGTCGACGTGAACAAACAGTCCGGCGTAGAGGAGTTGAGCGATGACGGCGTGGCCGGCGATGGCGATACCGAGGATGACGAGCCGGGCACGCACTGTCGGTCTGTCCGGGCCGGGGTCGGGTCCGGCGATCATCCACGCGAATAGGTATCCGGCAACGAAGAAGTGCAGGTGGATTGCCGTATGAAGGATTTCGTGGCGCTCCGAGAGCGCGAACAGCGGAGTGAAGTATAGCGCCGCTAGTCCTCCCAGGTTCGCCAGGAGAAGTACAGGTGCCCAGGTGAGCAGTCGTGCTGGTCTCGACCGCATGAGGTGTACCAGCGATCGCCCTACGTGCGGGGGTGTTGAGCGCAGGGTGAGGGTCAGCGGTGCCCCGAGCATCATGGCCAGCGGCGCGAACATCCCGATGAGCAGGTGCCCGAGCATGTGATCGCTAAAGGTCGGCGAGTCGGAGGGTTGCAGTGCCGCGCCGAGCACAACGATACCGGCGACGAAGCTGGCTGTGCGCCAGTGGTTCCATCCTGCGGGTTCGCGTCCTCGTAAGTAGGCCGCTATCAGGTAGCAGGCGGCGACGCCGGCCAGGAGCACCCATCCGATGATCGTCTCCAGGGGCACGCTGTGCGCCGCGGAGTCGCCGTGCGCCGTCGTCATCGTGGCGCAGTGGAGGTGTCTGGGTCGTCGAGGGCGGGGGTCAGGGGACGAGCTGTACGTTGCAGCGCCCACCCGCCGAGCACGAGGAGCGCTCCGAAGATGAGGAAGCCGATGTCCCAGAGTGCTTGATGTTCGCCGCTACGCACGTGGTGGATCCCGAGAATGTGGTGGTCGATGATGCCTTCGACCAGGTTGAACAGGCCCCACCCGACGAGCACCCATCCCCACAGGGCCCGCGAGGTCCAGAGCCGGCGACGGTGTGTGGTGACTCGCGAGTACAAGAGCGCGAGCCCGATGAGCACGGCGAGCCAGGTGAAGGTGTGAAATAGCCCGTCCCACAGGGTGTTGATCTCGAGGCCGTGGACGGTGTCGTTCGGGTAGTAGTCCACCCCGATCCGGTCGTCGTTGGTGCTGGTCAGCATGTGGTGCCACTGCAGGATCTGATGGAGCAAGATGCCGTCGACGAATCCGCCCAGTCCTACCCCGAGCACGATGCCCGGCACGGCAAGCGATCGGGCTGTGTCGTGCGTGGCCTGCCTGCTCACACGAGTGTTCACGCGATCAACCCCCACATTCGGACGGTGCTTTCACAGCGCATACCCCGTCCTGCGATGTGGCAACCCTGGTGGCGCTGGGCCCACCGGTGCGTGCGGTGGTCCGGTTGGGGTGGCTAGTGGGCAGGAAAGGTAGGTGGTCCGCTGTGCGGGCGTTGAAGTTGGGCGAAGGCGTCGATGGCTGCCACCGTCACCAGGGCGTCGAACAGTTTGTCGCCCTCGGCTGGTGCGGGGATGGCGGTCAGTACCGGTCCGAAAAAGCAGTGTCCGTCGATACAGATGATCGGGCTGCCGCCTGTGTCGCCGAGGTTGTCTTGGCTCTCCTGGTGAGCCACGCGCACAGAACCGTCGTAAGTGGGGTCGTCGATGCTGGTGGCAATCCTCGGGTCCAGGCCGCAGTCGGTGAGAGCAGCAGCGACCATCACGGTGGTCACCGCTTCGTCGTGGTGGTGCACGCGCTGACCCAACGCTGAGTAGAGCGGTCCCAACGCTGCGTCGCCGGCGCGATCATGCACGGCGGCCAGGACTCGTCCTAATTGGCGGGAGACGTCCATGTGGTGACGCTGCTGTTCGGGAACGTCTCTTCCTTCGTTGAGCACCGCCAAACTCATTTGGCGCCACTCGATGTCGACGTCGCGGTGTGCGGCGGCGCCGACAAGCCACCGGGAGGCAGCCCACGCGAAAGGGCAGGCGGGGTCGAAGTAGAACCGAACGGCGGTCATAGATCCTCCTAGGGATAGGACGAGCTGGGCGATGCGGGTGGCTACCTCGAGGCCTCGAGCGAGGCGATTGCTGCGGTGAGTTTGACGGTGGCATCGTCGGCGATCGGGGTGAGCTCGGGCTCCCCGGAGACCTCGACCATGAGGTTGGGGTTCATCGCTTCGACGATCGAGTTCGAGGGGTCTTCGGGGTCGGTGCGCACGACGACGTTGCAGGGCAACAGCAGCCCGATCTGGCGATCCACTCCGAGTGCGCGGTGGGCCAATGCAGGATTGCACGCGCCGAGGATCAGGTAGTTCTCCATGTCCTCGTCGAGTTTCGCTTTGAGGGTGTCGGTGACGTTGATCTCGGTGAGGACGCCAAATCCTTGGTCGGCCAAAGCATCTCGAACAGAGGCGACAGCTTTGTCGAAGGGCAGGTTCAGAACGGTCGAAATAGCGAGAGCCATAACGAGTTTTCCTTTCAGTGGTGGTGCTACTGCACGGGCGGGGCAGCCATTGTCTATGGTGCCTGGTCGATCGTCGGTCAGTGCGAGAACGTGATGGAGGGCAGCACTCGGCGCAACCACGCCGGTGACCACCACGCGGCCCGGCCGGTCAGGCGCAGCAACGCCGGTAGCAGCATCAATCGGATCAGAACCGCGTCCAGCAGCACCGCCACACCCAGGATGATCCCCATCTCTTTGGGGGGCAACGGGTCAGCGAGGGCGAAGGTGAAGAACACTGCGACCATCACTGCCGCAGCAGCGAAGATGATCCGTCCCGAATGGGCCATGCCGTCGATCTGCGCGCGGTCGGGGTCACCGGTGCGTTCGTAGTGTTCTTTGGCGGTGGCCAGCAGGAAGACGGTGTAGTCCATCGCGATGGCGAAAATCATGGCGAAGAAGAACACCGGCCCCCAGCCGTCGAGGAAACCTTGCGGGGTAAATCCCAGCACCCCCGACAGGTGGCCGTCCTGGAAGATCAGCTTTGCCACCCCGAACGCTGCCGCCGTCGACAACAGGCTCACCAGGGTGCCGATCACCGCGATCAGCGGTGCTTGCAGTGCAAGCAACAACAGCACGAACCCCAGGACCAAGATGATGCCGACGATCAGCGGGAAGTAGTCGTTGAGGGCTTGTTGCAGATCGAGGTTCTCCGTCGCGGCGCCGCCGACCAGAACATCTGCGGGCAGGGCGGTACGCAGGTCATCGACGATGGTGGCCATGCGGGCATCGGAGGGGTCCACCGAAGGCAGCGCTTGCACCATCACATAATCGGTGCCATCGCCGGCCGGTTGCGGTGGGGTGAGCATCTCGATACCGGGAGTCTGGGAAGCCGTGGTGGCCGCCTGCTGCGCCTGGGCGGTAGGGGCGATGATCTGCAGCATGCCGGGAGCACCTTCACCCATCTGCTGTTGGACCAGTTCATAGCCCTGCCGCACCGGCGCATCCTCGGGGACCACCGAGATCGAGGGCATGGCCACCTTGAGCCCGATGACCGGAAGGGCCAGCGCCACCAGCACGATCAGCGAGCCGACCGCAAACGGCCACGGATGATCGTGCAGGGCCTTTCCCCACCGCTCGAACAGCGGCGAACGATGCTGCTGGCGCTTGGCATACGGCAGCGACGCCGCGTTGACCTTCGAGCCCAGAGCGCCCAGGGTGGCCGGAAGCAACGTCAACGTCGCCGCCAAGACGAACGCCACCGCAAGCATGATGCCCACCGCCATCGTCCGCACCGCAGGTGCTGGCACCAACAACACTGCCGACAAACTCACCAACACCGTGATCCCCGATAGCACCACCGCTTTGCCGGCGGTGTCCATCGTCTCGGCCACCGCACCCGACCTGGTGCTGTGGTTCTTCAGGGCGTCACGGAAACGGGAGACGATGAACAGCGCGTAGTCGATCCCCAGGGCGAGGGCGAACATCATCGCAAAATTCATCGCCCACACCGATATCGGAGTGACCTGATTGAGAAGGACCAGGCCACCGGCCGAAGCAACCAACCCTGCGATGGTCAACAACAGGGGCAACCCGGCGGCCACCAGCGAACCGAAAGCCAACACCATGATCGCCAACGTGACCGGCCAGGAAAACAGTTCAGCCTTGATCATCGCGTCGTGATTGGCCTTATTGAAATCGCTCCACAACGCAGAGGCACCCGTCGGATACACCTGCACACCATCACGCGAGAGTCCGGCGAGCTGCCCCTTGACATCGTCCACCGCCCGGACCATGTCGTCGGTGTTCGCATTCGCGCCCGCGATCAGGATCGCTGTGTGCTGATCCGGGCTGATCGTCATCCCCGGCTGTGGGGCCAGCACCTCACCGAACCGGGAGTCACCCTCGAATACCGCCGCCGCGGCCGCAATCGTTTCCTGCATCGCCGGGCCGTCGACGGTGTCGCGGTCCGAATGGATGACAACCTGCACCGCAGCCGACGAGTTCCCGCCGAAGTGTTGCTGCGCGAGCTCACGTACCTGCACCGACTCCGAGCCATTCGCCTGCCACCCGGCCCCGGCCAACGAGGAAAACACCGACGGCGCAATGGCCCCCAAACCGATCAGCACCAGCAGCCACACCCCGAACACCACCCGCGCCCGGCCCGCCATCGACGCACCCCAGCGCCCCAGAACCCCAAAGGTGGTCGCGGTCGATCTGGTGTCGGTCATCGCAGAAGCGCTCCTTTCGCACCGTGGCATACCCCCACAGGTATCGGTCTATGCCACGAGACAATACCCCCTAGGGTATTGATGTCAACGGTGTAGCATTCCGGGCTTGATACCCCAGGGGGTACCCTCGCGAGTAGATCAACTCACCCGAGGAAGGGGCGCATTCAGTGGCCGGAGATGAAGAAGCGATGACCGCGGTGCTCAACAGACTGCGCCGGGCGCAAGGACAACTAGCTGGCGTGATCACGATGATCGAGGCTGGCCGCGACTGCAAAGATGTCGTGACCCAGCTCGCTGCCGTGTCTCGAGCCCTCGATCGTGCCGGGTTCAAAATTGTCGCCTCCGGAATGCGCCAGTGCATCAACGGCGCCGGCGAGGGTCAGGCCCCGCTCACCGAGGCCGAACTGGAAAAATTGTTCTTGGCGCTGGCATAACGTTGCTGTCGCCCCTGAGCCAGGGGTGGTGATTGACGCCGAACTCTCCTGAGGCACCGGGTGATGGTGGCGGCTTTGATGCGTGGGAGCGGTCTAGTTCGGTTGCTCGTGGCTATGGAGATAGGCGGTGTAGTCGCGCCCGGCGAGTGCGGCCCAGCTGGTGGTGGTTGTGGCGCTCAGCCCGAGTTGGGTGGCGATGACGGCGGCCGGTAGGTCGGCGCCCAGGACGAGCATGGCGTGGTTGCGGCTGATTCGGCTGGGAACGTCTGCGGCGGTGAGCTTTCGGCTCAGAGTGGCTATGTGCAGTGGATGGTGCGCCCGGCTTCCGGGAAAGAGGTAGTGCCCGCGGCCGTCTCTGGTGAGGGCGTTGGGGTTGGCTGACACCGTCTGGGCGAGTGTGTCGATGAGGTCGGCGAGGCGATCGGGCAGTTCGACGGGGTGGCGCGCCACGGTGATGTAGCGCCGGGCTTTTCGGCTCGTCAGCGACGAGGTGGTCAGATTCTGTAGTTGGGTTAGTCGCGCGCCGTAGAGCAGGACAAGCAACCCGGCCACGCGAATGGACAGATCAGCCGACGTATCCCCTGACAGTAGAGCCGCGATCGCTCGCTGGTGATCGTTTTCGTCGCCGGTCTGCGACGGAGGCGGGTTGATATACCGGCTGACCGACAGGTTGTGAGCCAGCCCGCGGTAGGTGAGCCAACCGATGAAACCGGCAATGTTGTTGGTGCGCTGGTGCCGGCCGCCGGTCCAGGCGTCCAACATCGGCTGCGTGAGATCGTCTATTGTACAACCGGATTCATCGAGGTGCGCTAGCAGCAGGATGGCGGTGCGGATCCGGCTACGTGCGTTGTCGGCGGCAGCGTGGGTGAATCGTCGGCGGCGGGATCAGCGGCGGGCACGGCGCAAGATGGCCCAGTGTCCATAGGGCCCGATCAGCGAGCTCTGGTGGGGCGGCAGAGCAGCAGCGGTTTCGGTTATCCACGTCTCGAGCCGTTCTAGTGGTTCATCGCGCACCGGCAGGAGTCGGGCATCGATGAGCAACTCACGCAGGTGGTGCCGTCCCCACGTCGGTGGGCACTGGTCCAGTGTCCGGTGGCTCAAGGGTTCGTCGATCATCGCCAGACGGGTGAGCAGTGCCGAGGTGGTGGGTTTGCTCAGCCACCGCAGCGTCGAGTGCGGTTGGCCCCGATCCGCTAGATAGTTGGGCAGCGGCTCAAGGCCCACCGGTACCGATCCATGGGGACCGGTCAGCAGTTCACGGGTGAGCCGGATGATCGAACATCGGTAACAGGTCTGGGCAAAATGATGCGGTCCCCCGCGACCGCAGACGCTACACACGTAGCCGACCTCCGACCCAGCGCACGGGCCACATATCGGCTGCCCGGCAGCATCTCTCCCGATGAGCGCGCGATCGTTACTGCACAGCGCGCACCGCCCTGGGTGGTAGAGGGTTCTCCGGTAGCACCCCGGGCCCAGCGGCCACTGAGTATGGACTGGGCGCGACTGCGCGCAGATTCCGCATACCTTCGCCGGGGTGCTCGCGCAGCGATGGCACAGATCCACGGTGCCGGCGCGGGCCCGGATCGCGATCGGTGCGGGGGTGCCGCACTGTCCGCACCGGCGCGAGGGGGCGGTGTAGCAGCGTTGACACAGCTCACCTACCTCACTGGTGGCTTTGATGTGGTCGGTGCGGCCGCATCCGGCACAGCGCCGTTTGGGCCTCGAACAATGCACACACAACGGCTCATCCGCGGCGGTCCGCGTGGACGGCAGCTTCTGTTTGCCGCAGCTACTGCACTTCTCGTGGCGGCGGGCGTTGTAGCAGCGGCGGCACAGCCCGCCCTCGGGAGTCCGTTTGACCCGGGCGGCTATCCGCCCGCAGTCAGAGCATGGGTATTTCGGAGGTACAGCGACGCTCATGATTCGGTGTGGGGACGCCGGATCGTGGTGCGACGCGCCGCGATAGGGGTGACACCTGCATCACGACCGGCGGTCTTCTTCACTGCGGCGTCGATGATGCGGGGTTCAATCAGATCGTTAGGGGTGCAGTCGAGGATGTCGCACAGGGCTACCAGGGTGTGCATGCTCAGTCGTTGCGGCTGGCCGGTCACCAGCCGGTACACCTGTTCGCGTGACAACGTGATGCCTCGGTCGGCCAGGTGTGGTTGCAGGTCGGTCGTGGAGAACATCCCCTGCTCGGCCATCTTGGTACGCAGATGCCAGAGGTAGTCGATCTGTTTCATGGCGTGGTCCTGTCGTCGAAGTGGTGGCCATAGCGGGCATGGATCGATTGCATGAGCAGGCCGTTGCGGTATTCGTTGCTGACTCCGACATACACCGCGGTGGTCGAGGAGAATGCATGCCCGACCTGCTCTTGGATGAACCGTTCGGGGTAGTCGAACTCGACGAGATGGGTGACATAAGAGTGGCGTAGCGAATGCAGGTCCAGCGCGGGATCGAGGCCGGCGGCGTCGCGGGCAGCAGCAAATGCGGCATTGATGGCGCGTACGCCCAGGCGGCTGCCGCGCTCGGTCAGAAACAGGGCCGGGTGCTTGTTGTGGTCGAACTCGCAACGGATCTCGGTGAGGTAGTGATCGAGGATCTCGACGATCCAGCTCATTTCCGGGACCGTGAGCACCGTTCGCCGTTTCGGTGGCCCACCGCGGGAGGCTTTGCCGGACCGCACGGTCACCGCACCGAACCGCCCGAACGCGGGGAACTTGGAGTTTCGGCGCAGATCAACCACATCGGACCGCGAAACCTCTTTGCGACGCATTCCATAGGCGTAGCAGTACTTCAACGCGACCGCGTCCCGCAGCGCGGGTAGCGCACCCTTGCGGCGGCGGGCCCGGATCTGAGCCACCCGACCGTCAGCAGCATCGAACAGTGCCTGGGTCTCGTCGTAGGTCATCGGCCGCCGGCCCTCATCGCCCTCGTACTCACCGACATGAATGATGGAGTTGTCTTCATGGAAGACCTGCAACGGGGCCCGACCAAACCGGCTGGTGCACTCAGAGATCCATCCGTACCGAGGGTCGATCAGATAGGAGCAGAACAGACCGATCTCGACCTGGTAGCCGCGGACCGTCGAAAACCGCAGAGGAGTAGCCCCCGACCGCAAGTCACTGACCCACGCCTCGCCCTCCTCAGGGGTCCACTGCCACGGATACAACCCTGTGAACTCGGCAAAGCGCTGGACCAACCGGACCCGCGGCCTGATCGTCGCCTCGCGCAAGAACCGTGCCCGCTGTTGCTGAGCCCATCCCTGCACCATTGCCTCGAACACCGACCGTTCAGGATCAAGCTCTACAACATTTGATGCCAGCACCTTTCGCGCACCGGCTACATCTTCACCCGTCACACCACCGTTGTATCAGATGCATCATTGATGCACATAGGTTAGATGGCGCTACCAGCGTTTTTTAGTGCAACAGCTAGCTGCAGCGACGATGGAGCCTGCCGGAGCGCCGATTCGGTCACCCGGCCAATGATGCATCCGATGACAATAAATCCCGTTCGCTTGAAGTTGCGAACGGGCGCGGCCCGGAAGCCGTTCCAGCCGGGGCCGTCAACCCGACCATGCACAACCGCTCGGCCGCGTTATAGGTCAGAGCTTGTTCCGCGCGATGATCTGCGCCGCGATCACGTTGCGCTGAATCTCGTTGGTGCCCTCACCGACGATCATCAGCGGCGCATCGCGAAAATAGCGTTCCACGTCGTACTCCTTCGAGTAGCCGTAGCCGCCGTGGACGCGAATGGCGTCCAGTGCGATCTGCATCGCCGTCTCGGAGGCGAACAGCTTGGCCATGCCCGCCTCCATGTCGGCGCGCTCCCCTCGGTCGAGCTTCTGCGCGGCGTCCTCGGTCAGCAGCCGGGCCGCCCGCTGCTTGGTGCCCATGTCGGCGATCAGGTTGCCGACGCTCTGGTGCTTCCAGATGGGTTTGCCGAACGACTCCCGCTCCTGCGCGTACCGCACTGCCGCATCGAGAGCCGCCTGTCCGACACCGACCGCTCGCGCCGCCACCTGGATGCGGCCCATCTCGAGGCCGCGCATCATCTGACCCCAGCCCCGATTCGGCTCACCACCCAGCACGGCGTCAGCGGGGACCGGCATCTCGTCGAAGACGAGTTCGCAGGCTTCGACGCCGCGGTACCCGAGCTTGGGCAGCTTCGTGGAGACCGTCAGGCCGTCGCCGGGTTCGACGAGCATCACGCTCATGCCCGTGTGCGCCGGGTCGGCGGACCGGTCGGTGATGCACAGCAGACCGATGAGCCCCGAGTGGGCGGCGTTGGAGATCCAGGTCTTGGAGCCGGTGATCGAGTAGCCGCCGTCGGCGGGCGTCGCATACGTCCGCATGCCCTGAAGATCGCTGCCGCCGCCCGGTTCGGTGAGCGCCATGGTGGCCCGGATCGAACCGTCTGCCATCTTCGGCAGATACCGGCGCTTCTGCTCGGCCGTGCCGAACGTCGTGATCAGATACGTGATCACCGAGTGCCCGCCGATGGCGCCGGCCAGACTCATCCAGCCGCGCGCGAGCTCCTCGGTGACGCGCGCGAAACAGGCGGTGCTCACGTCGACGCCGCCGTGCTCTGCCGGTGCGAGCAGTCCGAAGAAACCGAGCCGCTTCATCTCCTCGATGAACTCCTCCGGGTACACGTCGGGCTCGTCGAATTCCCGGACCCGGTCGCGCACACGATGGTCGATGAAGTGGGCGACGAGATCGACCATGTCCTGTTCGTCGGAGGTCAACGCCATCGGCCGGTCCTTTCACGAGACAACGGTCCACCCCTGAGGGCCGTTCGTGCCTCTCACAGTAAGTGAGGTCGCTTCACATTCTCCGGTGCCCGCGGTCCGGCGCACCGACGGGCGAGTAGAACAGAGTCTGATGCTGAAACTCCGAGCGCACAACCACGCCCCTTCGTGACGGGGCAGCGCACCGACCGCCTCCTGCCCGCACTGGTCTACGCGGCCCTGACCACCTCGGTGGTCAGCTCACTGGGCATGCTGCTCGTGCCGTCGATCGCCGACGCGATGGGCATCACGATCGGTTCGACGCAGTGGATGCTGACCGTGAACCTCATGGTCGGCGCGGTGGCCACCCCGATCATGGGGCGCCTCAGCGACGGACCGCGGCCCGGACGGCTGCTCTTGATCGCGCTCGGCGTCATCTTCGTCGGATCGGTGGTCGCCGCCGTAGCCCCGAACTTCACCGTCTTCCTGATCGGACGAGCCCTGCAGGGCCTCTCGTACGGCATCGTCCCGGTCACCATCGTGCTCGCACGGCGCCACCTGTCCGCCGACCAGGTCTCCCCCGCGATCTCGTCGCTGTCGGTCACCGTGGCGACCGGTCTCGGTCTCGGCTACCCGTTGACGGGCGTTCTCGCGAGCTGGCTCGACTACCGCGCGGCGTTCTGGTTCGCTGCCGCCTTCGTGGCGACCGCAGCGATCGTGGTGTGGCGGTTCGTGCCGATCGGCGCCGACGAGAACACGGCGAAGCCGTTCGACGTGCCCGGTGCCGCATTGCTCAGCGTGGGGCTGGCCGCCCTTCTGATCGCGGTCAGCGAGGGCCCGAACTGGGGGTGGGGATCGGTCACCACGATCTGCGTCGCACTCGTCGCGGTCGGCGCACTCGTGGCCTGGGGTTTCGTCGAGCTCCGGCGCCGCCATCCGCTCATCGATCTTCGCGTGATCCGCACGGCTGAGGTGCTGCTCGCCAACGCCACCGCCATCTGCCTGGGCGCCAGCATGTACATGAGCCTGTCGATCGCCAGCATCATCGCGCAGGCGCCGGCGTCGACTGGGTACGGCATCGATCTTCCACTGTTCTGGGCCGGCTTCGTGATGCTCCCGCTGTCGGTCGGAAGCTTCACCGGCAACCGTTTCGTGCGCCGTCTCGGGCCGGAGTCGATGACCGCGATGCTGCCCCTCGGATCGGCGCTGACCGCAGGCTCAGCCGTCATGCTCTGGCTCACCAACGACCAGCTGTGGGAGATCCTGCTCGGCATGGCCCTGTTCGGACTCGGCATGGGCGCGGCCTACGCCGCGATGCCCGCACTCGTCGCACGGAATGTCGCGGATACCGAGGTCGGCAGCGCCGTGAGTTTCAATCAGGTCCTCCGCACGGTCGGCGGTGCGCTGGGCAGTGCGGTGGCCGGCGCGGTCCTGGCTGCGAACCCGGGCGAGCACGGCGTGACCCTGGGCCTCGGCATCGCCGCGATCATCGGGATCGTGGTTTTCGTGGCTCTCGCGGTCAATCAGGTTCGCGTGCACCGCACGGGGTAGATCGCTGCGGGTCTGGCGCGGCCATGGTTTCAACTCGCGCCCTCGGTCGTGACTCAACCAGCGAAGGGGCGGCCCGCCCGACGATGAGGGGACTTCCGCCGGCCGAGCACCGCCGCCCGGCCGGACGTCGAGTCACGAGTCCGCGAGCGCCACCAGCAGATCCCCTGCCTCGACCTGGCTGACCTCGGCGATCGCGGTCCGGGACACCACGCCACCGCGCGGCGCGGTGATGGCCGCCTCCATCTTCATGGCCTCGATGGTGCCGATCGGGCCGCCCGCCTCGACGGTGTCGCCCTCGTCCACCGACAGGGTGACGACGCCGTCGAACGGGGCGGCCACATGGCCCGGATCGGACTGGTCGGCCTTCTCGGCAGACGGCACCTCCGCGGTGACCGAGCGGTCACGCACCGAGACCGGCCGCAGCTGCCCGTTGAGAATGCACATGACGGTCCGCATCCCGTGCTCGTCCGGCTCGGAGATCGCTTCGAGACCGATGAGCAGGTTGACGCCCTTCGACAGCTCCACGCGATGCTCGTCGCCGCTGCGCAGACCGTAGAAGAACTGGTCAGCGGACAAACGCGAGGTGTCGCCGTACTCGTCCAGGTGGCCCAGGTACTCCTTGGCCGGTCCGGGAAAGAGCAGTCGGTTCAACGTCTCACGGCGAACGGTCGATTCGCCGGACAGTGCGGCCTCGTCCTCCGCGGACAGCGGCGTGATCGGCTTCGCGTCGGCTCGCCCTTCGAGCGCCTTGGTCCGGAACGGCTCGGGCCATCCACCGGCCGGCTCGCCGAGGTCGCCGCGCAGGAATCCGATGACCGAATCCGGGATGTCGAAACGGGCCGGGTCGGCAGCGAACTCATCGACGTCCACTCCGGATCCGACGAGGGAGAGCGCGAGATCGCCGACGACCTTCGACGACGGCGTCACCTTGATGAGACGTCCGAGCAGGCGATCGGCCGCCGCGTAATTGGCCTCGACCTCCTCGAACCGCTCCCCCAGGCCGAGCGCAGTCGCCTGCTGCCGGAGATTCGACAGCTGCCCGCCGGGGATCTCGTGCGTGTAGACGCGGCCGGTCGCCGACGGGATCCCCGACTCGAACGGCGAGTACAGCTTCCGCAGCGACTCCCAGTACGGCTCCAGGTCGCAGACCGCGTCCAGACTCAGGCCGGTATCGTGCTCGCTGTGTGCGGTGGCAGCCACGATCGCGGACAGCGACGGCTGGCTCGTGGTCCCCGACATCGGTGCGCTGGCGCCGTCGACCGCGTCGGCCCCCGCAGCGAGCGCGGCCAGATAGGTCGCGAGCTGGCCGCCGGGTGTGTCGTGGGTGTGAATGTGAATGGGCAGATCGAAGTTGCTCCGCAGGGCGGTGACCAGCTTGGTCGCCGCCGTCGGCCGCAGCAGGCCCGCCATGTCCTTGATGGCGAGCACGTGCGCGCCCGACTCGACGATCTCCTCCGCGAGACGCAGGTAGTAGTCCAGGGTGTACAGGTCCTCCGCCGGATCGGCGAGGTCGCCCGTGTAGCTCATCGCGACCTCGGCGAGGCCGGTCCCGGTCTCGCGCACCGCGTCGATCGCCGGACGCATCTGATCGACGTTGTTGAGCGCGTCGAAGATCCGGAAGATGTCGATGCCGGTCGCCGCAGCCTCCGAGACGAACGCACGCGTCACCGACTCGGGGTACGGGGTGTAACCGACCGTGTTGCGGCCGCGCAGCAGCATCTGCAGGCAGATGTTCGGCACGGCCTCACGCAGCTGTGCCAGACGATCCCACGGGTCCTCGCGCAAGAATCGCAGCGCGACGTCGTAGGTCGCGCCGCCCCATGCTTCGATCGAGAGCAGTTCCGGCGTAGTCCGGGCGACATGTCCCGCGACGCCGAGCAGACTGCTGGTACGGACGCGCGTGGCCAGGAGCGACTGATGCGCATCGCGGAAGGTCGTGTCGGTGACGGCGAGTGCCGACTGCTGTCGCAAGGACTGGGCGAATCGTTCCGGGCCGAGTTCGAGCAGGCGCTGTCGCGAACCGTCCGGCGGTCCGGCCGTGAGGTCGATCGACGGGAGTTTGTCGACCGGATTGACCTTCGCCGGCACCTCACCGTCCGGCCGGTTCACCGTGACGTCGGCCAAGTAGGCGAGGATCTTCGACGCTCGATCCGCCGACGAGTTCTGCGTCAGCAACTGCGGGCGTTCCTCGATGAACGACGTGGTCACGTGGCCCGCACGAAAGTCCGGATCTTCGAGAACCGCCTTGAGGAACGGGATGTTGGTGGCCACGCCGCGGATGCGGAACTCGGCGACGGCGCGCTGCGCGTGCGAGACGGCAGCCTCGAAGTCACGGCCACGGCAGGTCAGCTTCACCAGCATGGAGTCGAAGTACGCGCCGACCTCGGCACCCAGCGACGAACCGCCGTCCAGCCGCACACCGCCACCGCCCGGGCTGCGATAGGCGGTGATCCGGCCGGTGTCGGGACGGAATCCGTTCGCTGGATCCTCGGTGGTGATCCGGCACTGCATCGCCGCCCCGCGCAACCGGATCGCGTCCTGACTCAATCCGAGATCGGCGAGGGACTCGCCCGCCGCCACCCGCAACTGCGCCTGAACCAGATCCACATCGGTGACCTCCTCGGTGACCGTGTGCTCCACCTGGATGCGGGGGTTCATCTCGATGAACATGTGCTGCCCGCGCTCGTCGACGAGGAACTCGACCGTCCCGGCGCAGCTGTAGCCGATCTGCTCGGCGAACGCGACGGCATCGGCGCAGATCTTCTCCCGCAGTTCGGGATCCAGATTCGGTGCGGGCGCGAGTTCGATCACCTTCTGGTGACGTCGCTGCACCGAGCAGTCGCGCTCGTAGAGGTGGATCACGTTGCCGTGCGTGTCGCCGAGGATCTGCACCTCGATGTGCCGCGGATTGATGACCGCCTGCTCCAGGAACACGGTGGCGTCGCCGAATGCCGATTCGGCCTCGCGGGACGCTGCCTCGATCGCGTCGCGCAGCGCGGCGATCTCCGGGACGCGCCGCATACCGCGTCCGCCACCGCCTGCGACGGCCTTGACGAACACCGGGAACGTCATCGACTCGGCCGCGGTCATCAGGGCATCGAAGTCCGTGGTCGGCTCGGACGAGGGCAGCACCGGTAGCCCGGCGGCCTTCGCCGATTCGATGGCGCGCGCCTTGTTGCCCGTCAGTTCGAGAATCTCCCGCGGCGGTCCCACGAACGTGATGCCGTTGTCCTCGCATGCGGCGGCCAGATCCGGGTTCTCCGACAGGAAGCCGTAACCGGGATAGATGGCGTCGGCGCCGGC
Source organism: Gordonia zhaorongruii (assembly GCF_007559005.1). Taxonomy (GTDB): domain Bacteria; phylum Actinomycetota; class Actinomycetes; order Mycobacteriales; family Mycobacteriaceae; genus Gordonia; species Gordonia zhaorongruii. The sequence goes on from NZ_CP041763.1 coordinate 3,132,254, forward strand.
CTTCTTCGCCGCGTCGATGATCAGGTCGATGTCGAGATAGTTGCGTACCGGGTGTCCCTCGTCGCCGATCTGATACGACTCATCGGCCTTGGTGCGGTGCGCCGAGTTTCGGTCCTCGTAGGGGAAGACGGCGACGGTCCCGATGCCCAGTTCATATGAAGCGCGGAAGGCACGAATGGCGATCTCGCTGCGGTTGGCGACGAGAACTTTGTCGAAAGTGCGGCTGGTCATCGAATCAGGTTCCTTTGCAAGGATCGGCGGGCAACCTCGGGTGAGCGCGATTACCCCTACCAACGTAGTGACGCCCAGCCCGGCTCGCCGCCCTTCCATCGCGTTACGCCCCGAAAGTCGCATATGTCGAATGAACGTTCAAACGACCGACGCGCATTTCGGGGCACAAGGCGCTTGGGGCCCGCTTCTCGTCAGCGCAGTGCCACCAGCTCGTGCAGTGTGCTCCCTGCAACCGTGTCGACGCTGCCGTCCTCCTGGTCGACGACCGACAGCGTGAAGTCGGAGCGGAAACGGAAGTAGCCGGGCCGTCCGATCAGCTTGTCCGTGATCGGACGCATCAGCGTGCTGCCGACTATCGGGATGTCCTCGAGCAGGGCCTGCGCGTGCAGCACCTGCCGGACCTCCAGTGTGAGGGAGAACCTTCCGGGGCAGTCCAGGGCGATGCTCGTGGGGTACGTACGTCCTGCGACGTCGGCGTACTCGGTGGCGCCTTCGCTGAACGTCACCTCGCCGGTACTCAGCAGCACGTCGTCACGCTTGGCGAGCATGACCGGCTTGATCTGCAGGTTGCCGTACCGCTCCTGCGTCGCGACTACGGCGTAGAGCAGAGTGTACTCCTCGGTGTAGAGCCGTCCCCAGTGCCACTTCTCGATCACCTTGGGCATGGCGCCGATGCCCCAGTTGTGGTCGGCGTACCCGCGGCCGGTGACGTCCCAGTCGTCGTCGCCGAGCCTCATGCGGCCCGAGACCGATGCGCGGGGTGCTCCGACGCACCACCCGAAGACGCCTCCGTCGCCGAAGTGCGTCTCGCCGCGACCCGGCATCCACGGCGCGAGCTCGTTCCGGAACTCCAGATCGAGCCGCACGTCGTCCTCGTCGAAGACGATGCGATAGCGCGGGAGGTCACCGTCATCGACGATGACCTGCGCCGCGTTGGGGCCGATCCGGACGTTGACCTCGTCGGTCGAGAAATGCGCGGCCCGCGCCGGATAGCGCTGCGCCAGCTGACGTCGGGTCCCGTCCGGTCGGTAGATGATCACCTCCACCCACGGCCTGGCCAGCGGCGGGTCCTCAGGCCTGCGCTTCACCAGGAATCCGACCACCGTGTAGCCGTTGTCCAGGTGCGCGTCGAAGTACCAGTGCTCGAATGCGCTGCGGTCGGGCCGGTCGTGAAGAGCGTTGTGCTCGGGCAGCACGGTGGTCAGGGTCCCGTCGTGGCGACCCGGCCCGTTCCAGGCCTCGACGACGTCGACTGTCATTGCGCCTCGATTTTCATGTCGTCTCCGTGTTCGTTGCTTCTCAGATGATTCCGGCTTCACTCAGTTCGGTGATCCGTTCCGGTGCGAGCCCCAGTAGCTGCGTGTAGATCTCGGTGTTGTGGTGCCCGGGTTCGGGCGAGCCCGCAGAGCGGACTGAGCCTGGGGTCTCCGAGAGTTTCGGCACCACGCCCGGGCCGAGCACGTCGCGCCCCAGCCGTTCGTCGTGGTGCGGAACCAGCATGTCGCGGTCGCGGAACTGCTCGTTCTCTGCGACCTGCGCGATGTTGTTGACCGGTCCGGCGACCACCCCCGCGTCGCCGAGGAGTTCGATGACGTCGTCGGAGTCCCGATGGCGCACCCACTCCCCGATCACGTCGTCGAGCATGTTCTCGTGCCTGCCACGGGCGACGTGGTCCCGTGTCCGCGGATCGTCGATCAGGTCCTCGCGGCCGATCGCCGTGCACAACCGCCGGAACACGGTGTCCTGATTCGCGGCGATGATGACCCATCGCCGGTCCCGGGCACGGTAGAGGTTCGACGGCGCGATACCGCTCAGTCGTGTGCCCGACGGTTCACGGATGACGCCGGCCAGGTCGTAGTCGGGGATCGTCGACTCCATCATCGCCAGGCACGCCTCGGTGAGCGCTACGTCGACCACCTGTCCACGGCCGGTGCGGTGGCGGGCGTGGACCGCGGCCAGTACACCCTGCACTGCGAACATCCCGGCGAGCGAGTCCCCGATCGACAGCGACATGCGCGGGGCCGGGCCTCCGGGGAACCCGTTGATGTAGCGAAGCCCGCTGACGCCCTCGGCGACGGAGGCGTATCCGGCCTTGTGCGCGTCCGGTCCCGTCTGTCCGTAGCCGGACACCCGCGCCATGATGATGCCCGGGTTGTGCTCGCGCATCGTCTCGTAACCGACACCCCATTTCTCAAGGGTGCCGGGACGGAAGTTCTCGACGACGATGTCGCTGACCGCGATCAGGTCCAACAGGATCTCGCGGCCCTGCTCCTCACGCAGATTCAGGCTGATCGACCGCTTGTTCCGCGCGTGCACCGTCCAGAAGGCGTGCTCGCCGTCGACCGCCGCCTGGCCCCAGGTGCGCAGCGGATCCGCGCGACCCGGCGCCTCGACCTTGATCACGTCGGCGCCCAGATCGCCGAGGAGCCTTCCCGCGAACGGTCCGGCGATCAGTGACCCGAGTTCGACGACGCGCAGGTCGGCGAGGGCCCCGGTCGAGTTGTCGGAATTTTCAGAGTCCACGTGACGACCTACTTCCGTTGTGCCACAACGCCGTAACCGCAACGCGCCGGTAGGCGTCGATCAGCGGCGCAGTGCGCCCGATGCGTCGAATTCTGCCTCACGTCCGTCCATCTGGGCGCGGTACCAGTTCTCCCGGTGCGCGACCATCCACTTCTCATGGAGGCGACCTATCGGCGGGATCCGGCGCAGCGTCTCGATCACCGTCACAGCAGGGAAGCGGACGATGATCCAGAGAAGGCCGGGGATCGCATTCGGCATGTCGTAGCGGGCGTAGGTCGTCGGGATCATGAACAGCCGCGAGTAGCCCGCGTAGATCATTCCGTTGTAACGCTCCCGCAGGAGCTGCTTGCCTCCGTGCCCGTCGCGCGGGGCGAACGCTCTCGGGAACGATTCGATGAGTTCGGCGCCGTGGTCGCCTGCGTCGTAGCTCCGTGCGCACATCACCAGTGCGAGCAGTCGCACGGTGTCGGCGATGTTCTCCGGATACCAGGTGTTGCGCACACCCACGATGTAGCCCATGTATCGCTGGAAGTGAATCAGCGCGTGGATCTCCTTGGGCGTGGTCTGGACGCCGGTCATCCACAACGCGAGGGCCGGCACGACGCTTCCACCTGCCAGTGTGAGCAGCATGTAAGCCTGGCTGATGGGGAGTCCCCAACGCTCCGTGTGCCATTCGGGATGTTCGGCCACGCGCCGGCGGACCGCCACGTGCATCACGCGGACGAGCATCGCGGTGGCTCGCCCCTGACTGCCGGGAGTGAGGAGCGCGCCGGGCTCGGATACATCGATCCAGAACTTGGCTGTCTCCAGGAATCGGCGCAATGCGTTGTCGCCCGCGTAGCCGCCTGCCAATGACAGCGGAGTCGCGACGGCCGCCTCGGTGTACATCTCGAGCGTCTCGCCGCCGGCGACGCTGAAGAGAAAGGTGCCCCAGCGGCGCCAGATCTGTGCGCCGGCCTCGACGATCTCCGGGTCGACCCAGTCTGGAACATCCTCGAACTCGCGGAACAGCGCGACCATCGCCGCAGGCGGGGTCTCGATGCTCTCGATGCCGTGGTCGAGCGCCTGCTTCAGCATGGCGCGACCTTCCGTCTGGCCGATCGCGCCGTAGAAGACCTCGTCGACGAACCGCTCGGCGACCGGGTCGGCGTTGTACATATCGCCGGCGAACGCCTCGATCTGCTCCGTCGTCGGGAACATGTCCTTCCCGGTGACGCGCTTGGCGAGCTTTCGGGCGCGACGGACCATCGGCCGCGACATCGCCTCCCGGTACGGGAACGCCGTCGGGGTGCGGCGCCCGGACTCCACCGGTTTCGTCTGCTGCTCGATTGTCATGCCCGTTTCCTTTCGTGACGTCTGGCTCGGAACATACCATACCGAATGGTATGTTCTAGCGGCGATAGACCACGACCTTCACTCCCCGAGAGGACATGGCGAAATGATGTCGAAGCCGAGTCGAAGCACGCGTTTGTCAGCGACCGATTGGGTCGACGCGGCGCTCGAACTGATCACCGCCGACGGGGTGTCCGCGCTGCGCATCGCGCGGCTGTGCGAACGCCTCGGAGTCACCAAGGGCAGCTTCTACTGGCACTTCGACGACATCGACGCCTTGTGGGAGGCGATGGCCGAACGCTGGCGCGCGACGAATCGGCAACGCCACACCGAACTGCACGGGTTGTCCGAACTCCCCGCCGACCAGCGGCTCGTCGAACTGGCGTCATTGCTGATGAGCGACCGGCATCTGACCGTCGAGACCGCGATCCGCGACTGGGCGCGCACCAACGAGAAGATCTCGCAGAACGTGAACCTGATCGATCGAGAGATGTTCGCCATCATCCACTCGACCCTGCGCGAACTCGACGTACCCGACGAGCGAGCCGCAGCCTTGGCCGGCCTCCTCGTCTACGCCGGCATCGGTTACATCCACGGCCACGAGGGACTGCCGTCGCCGACGCCGAAGCAACTGCACGACGCGCTCACCGGACTGATGCCTGCGGCGACGGAGAGCCGAGCCGCTATGGACTGATCGCATACGCTCGAAGGGGAACCATCAGCCCCGTCCCGCCACCAGATCGGAGCACGCCCGATGCCCACCGGAACCTCGTCCTGGACCTCCAACGACCTCCCGTCGTTCGCCGGCCGCACTGTTGTGGTGACCGGAGCCAACAGCGGACTCGGCCGAATCGCCGCCGGCCATCTCGCACGCGCCGGCGCTCACGTGGTGCTGGCCGTCCGCGACCTCGACCGCGGCCGGACGGCCGCCGCGTCGATGGACGGTGACACCGAGGTCCGACGGCTCGACCTCGCCGATCTGTCGTCGATCCGCGAGTTCGCCGACGCGTGGTCCGGCGACATCGACGTCCTACTCAACAACGCGGGCGTGATGCATGTGCCCGAGGGACGGACGGCAGACGGTTTCGAGACTCAGTTCGGCACCAACCACCTCGGCCACTTCGCGCTGACCGACATGCTCCTGCCTCACATCCGGGATCGCGTGGTCACCATGTCGTCGCTGCTGCACCGCATGGGAAGCATCGACCTCGACGACCTGAACTGGGAACGCCGGAGTTACAACCGGTCCGCCGCGTACAACCAGTCGAAGCTGGCGAACTTGCTCTTCTCACTCGAACTGCAGAGGCGTCTGACTCGGTCGGGATCCTCGGTGCGGTCGATGGCCGCACATCCCGGGTACGCGGCGACCAATCTGCAGTCCCGTACCGACAATCGACTACTCGACGCCGCAGGGGCGATCGGGAACCGGGTGATCGCCCAGTCCGCTGAAGCCGGTGCCTGGCCGCTGTTGTTCGCCGCCTCCCTGGAACTCCCCGGCGGCAGCTACGTCGGGCCGAGCCAGCTGATGGAGTCCCGCGGCCACCCCGCCCTGGCCGGCCGCACTGCGGCGGCGAGTGATCTCGACCTGGCCGAGAAGCTGTGGGACGCCTCTACGACGCTGACTTCGTAGACGCGTCTCGTGGGCCGCGAATCAGCCCGACCACGGGCGTGCGGCTTCCACATCTCGACGATCGGGCATTCCAGGACGTCCGACGGTTCCTACGCCGTCACCGGCCAGAACTTCGTCATCGATGCCGGTCACACCGTCATGCCCGGATTCAACCCCGCGCCGATCGAGGAGCTCTGACCCTGCGTCGCTTCGCGACCGTTCACGCAGCAGCGCGATCGCCGCGACACCGGCGGCCGCGGTGACTGCGACGGCGGCCCACACGGCGTCGTGCAGTCCGTCCACGAACACCGTGTGCACCGCAGTGCGGATGACGTCGCCGCTTCCGCCCGGGGCCTGGTCGGCAACGGATACGCCCGCCATCACCGATCGCTCCACGACCTCTCGAACGGAGTCGGGGACCCCGATTCCCGAGAGCCGCTCCCCCACTCCGGCCACGTAGGCCGAGGTGAGGATAGACCCGAGCACCGCAACGCCGAGCGTGCCCCCGAACTCGCGCGTCGTGTCGTTGACCGCACTGCCCGCACCGACCTGCTCCGGCTTGAGCGAGTCCATCACGAGTTGAGTGCACGGCCCCGAGATGAACGCGAGCCCGCCGGCCATCAGGACCATCGCCCAGACGATCAGCTCCCAGTAACCCGAGAAGCGGGATGCCAGTTCGACGAGGGCGAAACCGCCCGACATGGCGAACGCCCCGACGCTCACCACCGCACGAGGACCGAACCGCTGCGACAACCACATGGCGACGGGTGAGAGGACCGCCATCACCACCGCGAACGGGAGTGTGCGGAGCCCGGACTCGAGCGTTCCGTAGCCCTTGACCGCCTGGAAGTACTGCGTGATCAGGAAGATGAACCCGAACAGCGCGAAGAACGCGACGCTGATCATGACCGCCGCCGTCGCGAAGCGGCGGTTGGCGAACAGTCGCACGTCGAGAATCGGGTGATCGACGACCTTCTGGCGTCGCACGAAGCACGCCAGCAGGATTACCGACGCGACTAGTCCGAGAAGCGTTCGAGCAGCGATCCAGCCGACGTGCGGCCCCTCGATCACGGTGTAGATCAGCAGCCCCAGTCCGGCCGCCGACAAGATCAGCCCCGGCCAATCGAACCTCGACACCGCATGCGGCGCGACGCTCGGCACCACGAGCAGAACGGCGGCCAGGGCAACGGCACCGAAAGGCACGTTCACCCAGAACACCGATTCCCACGAGTAGTGCTCGAGCAGCGCACCGCCGAGCACGGGCCCGATCGCCACCGCGACGCCCGATGCCGCCGCCCAGATCCCGACCGCGGTCGCACGTTCGGCGGCCCCGACGAACATCGTCGTGATGATCGCGAGCGTCGCCGGGAACACGAGAGCCGCGAACAGCCCCAGACCGCCACGCGCGGCGATGAGCTGCCCGAGCGTATTCGAGGAGGCGGCCAGCACCGATACACCGGCGAACCCGACGATGCCGAGGACCAGGATGCGTCGATGCCCGAACCGGTCACCCAGGTAGCCGCCGGTGAGCAGTAACCCGGCGAAGACGAGCGTGTAGGCGTCGACGATCCATTGGAGTCCGGAGACGCCGGCGTCCAGACTGCGTCCTAGCGAGGGGAGCGCGACGTTGACGATCGTGTTGTCGACCATCACGAGCAATTCGGCGAGGCAGAGCGCAACCAGCGCCCACCATCGGTTTCCGATCACGGTCTCCTCGATTCCACCGGCGTCTCCGTCGACTGGTATAGAACACTGTTCTTCAGTAGTAGCACAGTGTTCTACATGAACGGAACAGTGTTCCAGTAAACTTCCGGCGTATGCCAGCAGAGAAGCCACGCGCCCGAACGTCCGCGGCCGATATTCGGACCTCCCTGGTGGCGGCCGGACGCCGGATCGTGGAGCGCGACGGCGCTTCGGCCCTCACCGTGCGCGCCGTGGCAACGGAAGCCGGCGTGGCGCCGATGGGCGTGTACAACCATTTCGCCGGAAAGGACGGCCTGATCAGCGCCGTGGCGACCGACGGCTTCGCCGCGTTCGGTGATGCCATCGCGCAGACCGACGCCGACGCCGTGGACCGGTTGCGCAACAGCGGGATGGCCTATCGACGCTTCGCGTTGGCGAACCCGGCTATGTACGGCCTCATGTTCGACGGACATTCCGCCCCCGACCCCCTGGTAGCGGAGAACGCGTTCAGCGTCATCACCGACATCATCCGTTACGGCCAGGTAGCAGGCGTTATCCGATCAGGTGACGCACAAGCGCTCGCCTCGCACACGTGGGCAGCCGTCCACGGTGCGGTCAGCCTGGAGATCACAGCTCCCCGTCCGTCCGACGCCGATCCTGCCGAGATCTATGACGGTCTGCTGGACATGGTGGCGCGGGGCTTGGCCGCCTGACGTGCGCACCGCCTCATGATCAGAAGTGCTGCGCTCCGCCATCGACTGAGAGCTGTTCCGCGGTGATGAAGGCCGCCTCGTCGGATGCGAGGAAAGCGACGGCGTCGGCGATCTGGTCGGTCGACGCCGCGAACTCGTTGAGGAACGACGTGCCCATGACGGCAAGGCGCGGATTGGCTTCGTTCGTCTCCGCGATCCGCCCCTGCATGTCTCCCGAACCCATGGGACTGTTCACGGCGCCCGGATGGACGCTGTTCACGCGGATGTTGTGGACGCCGAGCTCGGCGGCGAAGGCACGCGTCATGCCGGTGATCGCATGCTTGCTCGCGGTGTAGGGAACCATGAACGGCTGCATCTTCCGTCCCGCGTACGAACTGATGAGAATGATCGACCCACCACCACGGGTGACGAGGTGCGGCGCAGACGCCATCACCGTGTTCCACGTCCCGGTCACGTTGATGTCCATGTGGTCCGCGAAGATCGTCGGCGTCACCTCCGACCAGGTCACCGGGATGCAGATGCCCGCGTTCGCGACGACGATATCCAGACCGCCCCACCGGGCGACGGCGTCGTCCGCGAGTGATTTCAGGCCTTCCAGGTCACGGACATCGCCCTGCCTCAGCATCGACTCGCCACCGCAGCCCTCGATCAACGATGCCGTCGTGTCGAGATCGGCTCGGGTGGGCGACTCGTACGGCACGCCGGGCAGCGGCCCCGCCAGGTCGATGCCGACGATGGCAGCGCCTTCCTGCGCCAACCGCACTGCATGCGCTCGCCCCTGGCCACGGGCCACGCCCGTGATGAAGGCGACCTTGCCGTCGAACTTTCCCATCCGCTTCGCTCCCGTCAATTCCTGGTCGGCCGACCGCCCGTCAGACCCGGACGGCCTGGATGTCGAGCGTGAGAGTCGCGGTGTTGCCGATCTGGGCCACCCCGCCGACGAGGGTGTCGTCGAAGTTGATCCCCACGTCCTTGCGCCGGATCGTACCGGTGGCACGGAATCCGGCTCGGTGATTGCCCCACGGGTCGTCGACTTCACCGAGGTAGGTCAGCTCGAGCGAGATCGGCACCGTGGAGGTCAGCATGGTGAGTTCACCGTCCAGTGTCCACGTCTCGTCCGTCGCCGGAGTGATCCCCGTCGAACGGAACCGGGCGAGTGGGTACTGCTCGGTGTCGAAGAACGCGCTGGACCGCAGGATGTCGTCGCGCATCGTGTTGCCGGTATCGATGCCGGCGGTCTTGATATCGGCCGATACCGAAGAACTCCCGATCTCGTCGGCGACGACGATGGTCCCCGCGAATTCGGTGAATCGGCCTCGGACCGAGGCGATCCCGAGATGGCGAACGCTGATCTCGATCTCCGAGTGCCCGCTGTCGATCTCCCACCGACCGGCTGACGGTGTCGGCGCATCGCCGTCGCGGACCAGCGAGATCTCACCGAGGCTGGTGACCCCGGCCCCCGAGCCGACGGCCACGCGAGCGGCCGGCTGATACCCCGGGGCGGTCGCGACGACGGTGTACATCCCCGGATCGAGTTCGGCGACGGCCACCTGGCCGTCGGAATCGCTGTGCGCGATCGCGCACTGCTCTCCGGTCTGCGACATCACCGTGACCACTGCGGAATTCACTGGCGCGCTGTTCGATCCGGTCACTCGGGTCTTGATGGTCGTCACAATTCACTCCTCTTCTCAGCTCCGCCGAGGACGAAGTCGTGAGTGGCGACCCGACCGGCCCCCACATCGACCGTCTCCGCGACCGGCGCGTAACCGTTGGCGATTACCGTGTGATCACCCGCGCTGAGGTTGGGGAACAGGTAATGGCCGTTCTCGTCGGTCATGGCACTCGCAGCGATCTGACCCGCCGAATCGAGGAGCACCACCTGGCTCTGCACCACCGGACGCGTTCGGCCCTGCTGATCGAGGTCCGTGACGACACCACTTAGATCGGCGACGGTGCGCACCTCGAGATCGAGGATCTGGCCGGTGCTGCCGGCTACATCGACTGTCTCGGCGACCGGATCGCAGCCCGCGGCGGTGATGATGACCGTGTGGACGCCGTCCATCAGTCCGCCGACATCCCAGCTCCCGTCCGCTCCAGTGGAGGTCGTCCCGATCACCTGACCGGCCCGATCGGCCACGGCGACCGTCGCATGAGCGACCGGTTCCCCTGTCGCAGAGGTTCGCACTCGCCCGCTCAGCACCGCCATCGAGGCGAGGACCACCTCGACCTCCGAAGCGGATGCGCCGGACGTCACCGGAACCGCGCACGGATCATGCCCCAGCGCGGACACGACCAGCACAAAACTGCCGCTGGATGCGACCTGGGCACTGAACCGCCCGTGATCATCACTGACGGTCCGGCCGACCTGGCTGCCCGCCGGATCGATCACCATGACCGTCGCTCCGCCCACCGGAGCGCCGTCGGCGCGGCGGACGCTACCCGAGATCATTTCGACCCCGAGGACAGCTTCTCGGCTGCCGCACCCAGTTCGATGTCGAGAGAATTCCGTTGCCCTGCCGCAACACTCACCTGAACCGCCTTCGGCTCGTACATATTGGCGACGAGCGTGTAGCGGGCGTCGTCCAGACCTTCGATCCGGTACCACCCGTCGGCGTCGGTGGTCATCGACGCGACGATCGTCTGGTCCGGCCCGATCGCGGAGACCGTGGCACCCGCCAGGGCACGGCCGTCCACGGTGCGCACGTATCCCTGCACGCCGCCGACCGCGGTCAGTGCGAATTCGATCACGTCCATGCTGCGCCCGGTCACCGTCACCAGGCGGCTACTCGGCTGGTATCCGGCCGCAGAGGCGGTGATGGCAACGGTGTCTCCGTCGGAGAGCCCGTCGAGAACGAACTCGCCGTCGGAGCCCGCATTCGTCTGCGTGAGCACCTGTCCACTCCGGTCAGTGACGACGAGATTCGCTGGGAGCCGCCGGACGCCGTCGCCGACGATTCCCCGCAGCACGCCGCCGCCTCCCAACGTGAAGTCGCGCCGCAGCGCCATGCCCTCGACGATCGATACCGAGATGGCCTGCGGAGCCCGATCGGGTGCCGTTGCGATCACCGTGTACGTACCCGCGGCGAGATCGGCGACCGCGTAGGCGCCATCGGCGTCCACCGTCGCGCGCCCCGCTTGACGACCCCGCGAGTCCGTGACCGTGATGGCAGCGTCGCCGAGCGGTTGGGCGGCCGACGTGGCGACGATCCCGACAAGCGACATGTCGTCGTCCGACAGACTCCCCTGTGCGATGGACGGGCCGGACCCGGCGACTGCCGGGCTACTCGACTCCACCGCGTCTGCGGCAGCCGGCTCCGCGGCGGGAAGCGGCACCTCGGCGGTCTCATTCGCCGCCACAGCCTCCGGCTTCGGGCGCGGAATGAGCGCAACGACGATCAGCGCCAGCGCCGCAGCACCCGCTGCGATAGCCATGACCCATTGGAAGGCCTCTTCGTTCGGTAGCACCGCCGGCCCCAGGGTCATGGTCATCTGCGCAACGATCACACCCGCGATGGCGCTGGCGAATGACGTGCCGAGCGAACGCATCAATGTGTTGAAGCTGTTCGCAGCACCTGTCTGCGACACCGGTACGGCGCCCATGATCAAGGCAGGCATCGCCCCGTATGCGAGGCCGACACCGAAGCCGATGATCACTCCGACCACGATCAGCTGCCAGATCGAGTGCAGCAGGAACACGCCGACGACGTACCCGGCAGCCACGACCACCGCGCCCGACATCAGACTGATCTTGGGTCCGAATCTGTTGGTCAGGAGGGACGACAACGGCGCGGCGACCAGCAGCATGAGGCCGAACGGCAACATCACCAGACCGGCGACGAGCATCGATTCGCCCATGCCGTAGCCGGTAGCCTCCGGCATCTGAACCATCTGCGGGAAGACCATGCTCGCCGCGAACATCGCGAAGCCCAAGAGGACCGAGGCGACGTTGGTGAAAAGCACCTGGGGCCGGGCAGCGACACGGAGGTCGACCAGCGGGTGCGCGAGGCGCAGCTCCAGAATCGCCCACAGGATGAACAGCACAGCCGCGACCGCGAAGCAGACCAGCGTGGTCGTCTCACCCCATCCCCAGTCGGCGCCCTTGGAGACACCGACCAGCAACGCGACGAGACCGCCGGACAGCAGCAGCGCGCCGCCGAAATCAAATCCTCCGCCTGCTCGATCCTCCGACTCCGGGACCACGACGATGACGGCGATAGCACTGATCACGCCCATGACCGCCGAGACCCAGAAGAGGATGTGCCAATCGGCGTACTCGGCAAGCGCGGCCGCGATCGGGAGACCGAGCGCACCACCGACACCGAGAGATGCACTCATCGTCGCAACAGCACCGGCGAGCTTCTCCTTCGGAAGAACATCGCGCATCACGCTGATCCCGAGGGGGATCACACCGGCTGCCAGCCCCTGAAGCGTCCTGCCGATGATCACCGGAAGGACGGTGGAGCTCAGCGCGGCGATCACCGATCCGACGACCATGACCGCGATGCTGATCAACAGCATGCGGCGCTTGCCGAACATATCGCCGAGCCGCCCCATCACCGGAGTGGCGACGGCGCCGGCCAACAGCGTCGCCGTGATTACCCATGCAGTATCGCCGGGATCGGCGTCCAGGTATTCGGGCAGATGCGGGATGATCGGAATCACCAGCGTCTGCATCAGCGCCACGACGATGCCGGCCAAAGCCAGCACCGCTACGACGGCCCCGGTCACCGGCTCCTTCTCCTCCGGGACGGTGCCGTCCACTTTCTCGTCAATCATCACTACACCTCACAAAGCGACGGTCATTTGAGTCTCACTCCGGCGACGCCTGTCACCGGAGATCGGAATCGCCCGATTCGCCCACATCCGGAGTACCCTCCGGATACGGACGCTACGGTCGGGCGTCCGAAACACGGTCGGTACCTTATGCGGAGAGCCCTCCGCTTCGCAAATGCGTGTCCGTATTACGGTGGTACTCGAAACGCCGACACGGAGTTCGAAACGCCGACACGGAGTTCGAAACGCCGACACGGAGGCAGACACGGAGGCACCACCACTCATGACCTCGACGCCCGAACCCTCAGCGAAACTGCGCTCCGACGCTCAGGCGAACTATGAGCGGATACTCGCAGCGGCGACCGAAGTCATCGACCGCGACGGGCCGGATGCCCCGCTGACGACGATCGCAGCAGAGGCGGAGGTCGGCATCGGCACGCTCTACCGGAGGTTTCCCACTCGCGAGGATCTGATCGAGGCCGTCTACCGGCACCGGATCATCACCCTGTGCGACAGCACCACCGACATACTGGCCGCCGAGCTCACGCCCCACGCGGCCCTGCACACCTGGATGGCCCGTTACGTCGATCTGCTGATCATCAATCGCGCGGTTCCCGATGCGATCAGGCACCTGTTAGCGAGCAACTCGGAGTTCCGGAACGAGACCAAGAACAATCTCGGCGACGCCATCGAGGTGTTCCTCAACGCCGGGCGGCAGACTCGGACGATCCGCCAGGACGTCCACTCACTCGACATCCTCCGCGCCCTCACCGGGATCGCTTACATCAGCCAGTCGCGCAGCCACGCGCAGCATCCGATCATGCTGATCGCCGATGGCCTCCGGCCCCGAGCCGAGGACGACGGCGCGCCCGGTTCCTGACGAGTGCCCCAGCAGAGCGCCTTTCGTTCCCGCCAGACGGCAGTACCTTTGACCCATGACGCTCGTGCGCGTGACTTCTGAGATTCCTCTTTCCGCGCGTCGCGCTCGTACGCTCGCTGCGACGCCCGACGTGATGGAGTTCGTTCTCGCCCCGGTCGTCACGCTCGCCACCGACGACATGCCACCGCCCGGAACACGGCTGAGTCCCGGGCTCGCAGTCCGGGGACGGCTCCGGTGGTTCGGGGTGATCCCCGCTTGGACGCACCGAATCGAAGTGGTGCGGCTGGACGACCTGGAGATCTACACGCATGAGCGCGGCGGCCCGATCCGCGTCTGGAACCACCGGCTCACATTCGAGCCGACCGGCGAGCTGTCCTGCCGGTACACCGACGAGATCGAGCTCGATGACAGTCTCGTCGGGCGCCTGAGCAGACCGCTCGTGCGCCTGCTGTTCCGCCACCGGCATCGCCGGTGGCGCCAGGTCGCGGCGATCGCCCGGGCCGCCGCGACCGGCTGATACGCGCTAGCGCAACACCTGCGGCGGGATCGGGTCGATCGGGAACGGCGGGATGAACGGCAGCAGTTGGTAGCGCACATTCGCGTGACCGCGCGGATGCGCGGTCGGGTCGTCGCCGATGAGCCACCGGAACGCAATCGTCAGCTCCCCCGGCCAGGCGCTGCCGACGACGCGGGTGAAAGCGGTCGGCCGGTGCGTCGCGGTCTTCACGTACCGGTTCTGATCGAACAGCAGGATATGCGTCGGCGAACTACCCGTCGCCCCCTCCGGATACACCTGGACCCAGTTGAGCCAGCAACCCATCGACGAACCCTTCGAGGACACCCGCCACGGGATGTTCCGGCCCGGGAACGGCGGTGGAAGCGTGCGAACGGCCGCGTTCACGCGCGCTGTCGGGACCTGCGGACACGCAGCGGAGGACGAACCGTTGGCGGAGACCGGCGCAGCGGCGGCCTGACCGGTCCCGATTCCCGCTCCGAACGTGCCTGCGACGAGTGCTGCGGCGGCGGCCGCCTTGATGCGATGACACATTTTCCTGCTCCTTCGACTGCCCGACCATTCGGTTGCGGCCACGCCGTCGATGGCTGCTTCGCCGTGCCGGGGTCGCCGTAATGGATACGTCGCCGACGTGAGGTGCATCGTTTCGGATCGTCATTCGGTGGATCGACGGCGCGGTGAAGGCCGCGAACCTGGCCATCCAGGCATTCGGCGGCTACGGCTACGTCGATGAGTACCCCGTCCAAAAGGACATGCGCGACGCCCGTGTGATGACACTGTACGAGGGGACGACGCAGATCCAGAAGCTCCTGATCGGGCGTGCGGAGACCGGCGTCTCCGCATTCACCTGACCGCCCGCCGCACCCGACACCATCGAGTAAGGACATCGCCATGCCAACCCGTCCAGTGGACCTCTTCGCCGTCGACCACCTCTTCTCGGACGAGGAGATCGCCATTCGCGACACCGTGCGACAGTTCGTGACCAAGGAGGTGAAGCCGCACATCGCCGATTGGTACGAGAACGGATCCATCCCGGCTCGCGAATTGGCCCGCGACCTGGGTGAGCTGGGCGTCCTCGGCATGCACCTCGAGGGCTACGGCTGTGCCGGAACGACGGCATCCGCGTACGGCCTGGCGTGCATGGAGCTCGAAGCGGGCGACTCCGGTCTGCGCTCCCTGGTCTCCGTGCAGGGCTCGCTCGCGATGTTCGCGATCTGGAAGTGGGGCAGCGAGGATCAGAAGCAGGAATGGCTTCCTCGGATGGCCGCGGGCGAGGCGCTCGGCTGCTTCGGTCTGACCGAGCCCGATTACGGTTCCAACCCGGCCGGCATGCGCACCCGGGCGCGACGCGACGGCGACGACTGGATCCTCAACGGCAACAAGATGTGGATCACCAACGGGTCGGTCGCCGATGTCGCGGTGGTCTGGGCCCAAACCGGTGAACCCGGGGTGGGCCGCGGTGTCCGCGGCTTCGTCGTGCCGACCGACACACCGGGATTCTCGGCCCCCGCGATCACGCGGAAGATGTCGTTGCGGGCTTCGGTCACGAGTGAACTCGTCCTCGACAACGTCCGGCTGCCCGACTCCGCGATCCTCCCCGACGCCGAGGGCCTGCGCGGACCGCTCTCGTGCCTCAACGAGGCACGGTACGGAATCGTCTTCGGTGCACTGGGTGCCGCTCGCGACTGCTTGGAGACCGCCATCGACTACGCAGGCGGCCGTGACATATTCGACAGGCCGCTGTCGGCGTTCCAGCTCACGCAGGCCAAGTTCGCGGACATGACGCTCGAGCTCGGTAAGGGAGTTCTGCTCGCCGCCCATCTGGGCGCCATGAAGGACGCGGGGACACTGAAACATGAGCAGGTCAGCCTCGGAAAGCTCAACAACGTTCGGGAATCGATCGCGATCGCACGTGAGTGCCGAACCGTCTTGGGTGCCGCGGGCATCACGCTCGAGTTCCCGATCATGCGCCATGCGAACAACCTCGAGTCGGTTCTGACCTACGAGGGAACCAGCGAGGTTCACCAACTCATCATCGGACAGGCCGTGACGGGCGAGTCCGCATATCGGTGACACCTTCAGGATATCCGGGGAACCGGGGCTTGCCGCAAGGCCCCGGTGACACCACATAATCGTCTCGTCCCCGAACGAGACGATCAGAGGAAACCACCATGGCACGCGCCCCGAAGCCCTTCGAAGTCCACGAATCCGGTGCGCTGCTGCACGGCACGCGGGCGGATCTACAGGTCGGTGACCTACTCGTGCCCGGCCATCGTTCGAACTACGACCCCGATCGGGTGATGAACCACGTCTACGTGACGCAGACGCTCGACGCAGCGACGTGGGGTGCCGAGTTCGCCGCAGGTGACGGACCCGGCCGCATCTACATCGTCGAACCGGAGGGGCAGGTCGAGGACGACCCGAACGTGACGAACAAAAAGCTCCCCGGTAACCCGACTCGCTCGTATCGAACCCGGGAGTCCGTCCGGATCGTCGGCGAGATCACCGATTGGGTCGGCCACCCTCCTGAGCAGTTGCAGACGATGCGTGACGGTTTGGCGGACCTGAAGCGCAAAGGCCTGGACGTCATCTACGACTGATCGATCCACGGCCGACTGTGCAGGTCCCACTCGCAATCGCTGTTCGGGTACATCACTCTCACCGCACTGATCCTTTAGATGCGCTCACTGTCGGCGCATCGTACGACGGCTGCATCGTCGGAGTGGTACCGCACACGAGCGGCATTGCCCTATAGCGGGTCGTCGTCACTGTGCGGTACCACTGAGACGAGTCGTGGCGACCGAACGCGAATCTCCGCCCATGATCTCGATGGGCAGACGCTTCGCCGAGGAGGGCGATGCCGACTCGGGATACCTCGCACTCGGACCGCGCCTATGATTGCGACATACGACCTTTTGAGCAAGGAGACAGGTACATGTCCGCGAAGACACCGGAACCGGTCCGTTGCACGGCGACCCTCGAGCTCATCGAAGATCAGGCGATCGCTCGACTGCCCGCCGAGGCCAGCGCGTCGCTGCCCTCACGCGGTCAGGTCGCCGTCACCGGCAGTGCGAACGGTCACGATTTCAGCACCGTTGTCGAGCCGGATGGACGTCGCGGTCACTGGATCCGCATCGACGATGCCCTTCGCGAAGCGATTGCGGTCGAAGCCGGCGGCACTGTCGAGCTAGAGCTCACTCCGACCAAGGAGTGGCCCGAACCTGCTGTGCCGGAAGACCTCCAGGCAGCACTCGACCATGCTCCCGATACCGAAGACGTGTGGTCGTCCATCACTCCGATGGCGCGCTGGGAATGGGTGCGTTGGGTGAAGGCAACCAAGAACCCACAGACCAGGGAGCGTCGGGTCGACGTCACCATCTCGAAGCTGCGCGACGGAAAACGCCGTCCCTGCTGCTTCGACCTGTCGTCGTGCACCGAACCCGCGCTCGCCAAGAGCGGCGTGCTGATGGGTACCGAGTAGTGGTTCGATGAGACGAGGACGTCAGTCCGCCTGCCGCGACTTCTCGACCTGGTCGTCGGTGTCGGTGCGGTCCTGCTGCAAACGCCGTTCTCGCTCGCGCTGCCCGAACGTGGCCCGGAGGATCGACTCGTAACTGTCGCTGCTCGACCCGAGCGCTCCGGCGACGACACCCATCGAGGTCGACAGCCACGCCAGAAGCAGGAAACTGGTCAGCGAAGCAGGCTTCTGGATCTGCTGGGTCATGAATCCCGCGTCGATCACGACGAGTCCGGCGATGAAGGTGAGGATGTACAGGCCGATGTACATCGTCGCGATCCCGGCGAAGACCGTGACCACCGTGACCGCGTTGTACATCCGCGACCATGCAGCTGCTGAACTGCGTTTACGACGCGCCTCCCACAGGCGATTGGCGACGATGAGCCACGTGCCCATCACGGCGATGGAGAACATCGTGATCAGCCCGAGGCGCCACGGGCTCAGCACCGTCGCCATCTGCCAGATCGACGTGTAGAAGATGCCGAAGGAGGCGGTGGCCGCCGCTGCCGCGATCAGCCCTTTCAGCGTCGACACCAGGCGCCAGGGCCGGTTGACGCGCACCATGCCCGCCACCACGCGCACCCAGCCCCACCGACTGGTGGCGGCCAGCGTGCTCTTGCCGTCGCGCTCCTCATCGACGTGCCACTCCCGTTGCCCGGACTCCACCGACCGGAACGTCTCATCAGCGGTGTCCGGTGCTGCCAGCCCGGCGACACAGGCCACCGTCAGATCAGTGGTGTTCCGTCGCAGCCCGACCGTCCCGCATGCGGGCACCGAGATGATCGCTGCAGAACGGCGGGAATCGATCTCCGCCGGAACGGGCCGTCCGCGCCACAAGCGCGGCAGTTCGGTCAAGAAGACCACCAGATCGGCGTCATCCGACGTGGTGGGCACCGAATCCGAGAGGTGCACTTCACCGTCGTCGTCGAGCATCAGCGCACCGTCGTCGACAGTCACGCTGACGGGTCCGATCGAAGTCTCCGCCAACGCCTCCTCGACTCCGGGCGCTATCCGCTCGGCAAGTGTGTAAGGGAGTCCGCGCTCGGCGACGAGCGTGACGTTTCGGGACACCAGAGCCTTTCCGATCACAATGTGGTCAGTGTTCCACACGGTCCCACACGAGGGCCGTCACGTCTCCCACCGGGGAGACGTGACGACCCTGCTCACAAGACTGACGCCGATGCGACGCCCCGGAGCTCAGCGCATTACCTGGCCGTGACTCTCGGGCTGATCGTCGTGCTGTTCGACGGCCTCGGCGGGCGCCGTCACCGGTGCCACCTTCTTCCGCGACAGGAACGCCGCGGGGACCAGGGTGATCGCCACGATTACCACGCTGACGACGAAGGTGTTGCTGAAAGCGTCGGCAGCGCCGTTGAGCAACTGCTGAAGCTTGGCTGCCATCTCCGGCGGGATGGGCCCGCCCGACTGATCGCCCGACTGCATCTTGGTCGAATCCACACCGTGGTCGAGCATCTGGTTCGTCAGCACCACCGACATGACTGCGGCGCCGATCGACGCTCCCGTCTGCTGGACGATGTTCATCAGGGTGGAACCGCGCGCCACCTTGTGGTCGGTCAGAGTGGCCAGTGCCGACGTCATCAGCGGCATCATCGTGAAGCCCATGCCGATGCCCATGACGAGCAGCGAGCCGCTCGTGTACCAGATCGACGTGTCGGTTCCGACCTGGGTGAACAGCCCCAATCCCACGGTGATGAGTGCGATGCCGGGAAGAACTACGAACTTGGGGCCGATCGTGTCGATCAGCTTGCCGCCGATCGGCATCGACATCATCGCACCGAGCCCCTGCGGCGCCACCAGAAGTCCGGCCATCAGTGTGGACTCGCCGCGCACCTGCATGAAGTAGCTGGGCAACAGCATCATCGTGCCCATGAAGGCGATCACGAAGAGGACCAGAGTGATCACCGAGACCGTCAGGTTCCGGTCCTTGAACAGCGACAGGTCGATCAGTGCGTTCGTCTTCCCCCGTGCGTGCAGCACGAACAGGATCATGAGCACCAGTCCGGCGATGCCGGGTCCGAGCACCCGCGCCGACTCGAAGGTGCCCTCTTCCGGTATCGAAGAGACGCCGAACAGGAACAGCGCGAGGCCCGGAGAAAGGAGCAGCATGCCCAGGAAGTCGAACCGCTCGCCCGGGTGGGTCTCATCCTTCGGGAGAACGACGACCGCGGCCAAGATCGCCAGTGCGCCCACCGGCACGTTCACCAGGAAGATCCAGTGCCAGGAAGCCGAGTCGATGAGCCAGCCGCCGAGGATCGGGCCGCAGATGGGGCCGAGGAGCATCGGCACTCCCAGCAGCGCCATCATCCGCCCGATTCTCTCGGGCCCGGCTGCCCGGGTCAGGATCGTCATGCTGAGCGGCATGAGCATGCCGCCGCCGAGTCCCTGGAGTACGCGGAATCCGATCAACGCCTCCAGCGACCATGCCGTGCTGCACGCGATCGAACCGGCGACGAACAACGCCAGCGCGGTGAGGTACAGCCGTTTGGTGCCGAAACGGTCGGCCGCCCAACCTGTGAGCGGAATGACGGTGGCCAGCGCCAGCGTGTACGCAGTGACCGCCCATGCGACGCCGGCGTACGTCGCCTGGAAGGCGCTCTGAAAGGTGGGGATCGCGACGTTGACGATCGTCATGTCCAGCGTCGCCATGATCGCGCCGAGCACGACCACGCCCGCCACCTTGAGAAGGCGAGCGTCGATGGCTGTCGAGCCCTTCGACTGCGATTCCGCAACCCCTGGACCTCCTCCCGGTGGGGACGCAGCGTCCGGGTTCGTCGATGATGTCATGAGGTGCTCCTGACGTGGTTGCGCGCACAGGTCGTCCCGGCACGTCGGTCTTCGGGAATGGATTCGAGCGCCGCGATCATGGCCTCGCGCAGCGCACTCGCGACATCGGGCGGCAACGCCCGGGAGAACTCCGCCACCTGGTCGCGCATGATGGCGCGCTGGGTATCGGCGAGTTCGCGGCCCCTGGGCGTCAGGGACACGCGCTTGCTCCGCCGGTCGTCCGGGTCTTCCCTGCGGTCAACCATGTCGAGAGCGACGAGTCGGTCGACGGCCCGCCCTGCCGTGGCCAGCGAGAGCCCGAGGTATTCCGCCAAGTCGCCCACCGAGAGATCCGTTCCCTGCGTCGCGAGCGTGAACACCACCCGGACCTGGGTGAGAGTGAGGTCCATGTCGACGAACGCGTCGAGCACCTCGGAATCGCATCGCTTGTGCACGGCGCCGACGAACTCGTCGAACACGGCACCGAGGTCTGCCTTCGCTGTTGAATCCACGCGACAATACTACCGCTGATGCAACTATCTCACTGATGCAACAGTTGCGAGATCTTTCACCGAGGGACCGCATCGGTGATCCAGCCCATGTGAAGTCGCCGCATCATCTGCATCGGCTCGCCGGGAATCATCGTGCGGAGATTCAGCTACGGGGGAGACACGCCCGCGTCATGCGGCCTCGAACGCGCGATGCAGTGACTTTCCGAGAAATCGACCGAGCTCCTCCGCGTTCCAGTCCTCGCCCTCGTCCAGCACGGAGCGGACACCTGATTCGCAGGCCGACATGAAGAGCTCGATGAGCACCGGCAACTTGCGGTCGAGGTCGCTCGTGTCCCACCAACGGACCATCGCCGGACGAATCCACGCCGTGGACTCCCTGGTGAGCACCCCACGCGCCTCACGAAGCCGTTGCGACAGTGCCGGATCCGGCTCGCCGTGAAAGATCAGATGCCACGACTCCGGCTTCTCCGCAGCAGATGTGAGCAGCGCCGTGAAGCCTGCGATGAAGGCCTGCTCAGGCGTCTCAGCGTCGGCCGAGGAGTGCAGCGACTCCAAAGCTGCCGCTGTCAGGCCGGCTTGCTCGCGGTCGAGCAGCGAACTCAGGATCTCCACCCGATCCGGGAAGCACGCGTAGATCACCGGTCTGGTCACGCCCATCTCTGCAGCGAGCGAGGCGATCGTCACCGATCCGAACCCGCTGCGCACGGCTAGCGCGCGTGCCGTGTCGAGTATCTGGGGACGCCGTCGCTCCGGACCCAGATGCGGAGCGCGCCCACGCGATTTCAGAGGCGTCCGGACGGTCATGGTCACCGACTCTATCCCAATCGGTGAATTCATTCGTCGATGTAGCATTTTCCTACACGGATGTATTAATGTGACCGTGAGTCCACCGAACCGGAAGGTCATCGATGCAGTTGTTCAACCCCCACGCGCCCGACTTCGAAGAGTTCGACGAGGAGACCCGTCGTATCTTCGACGCGACGATCGCCTTCTTCGAAGGCAAGGGCAAGGCGTGGTTGCTGCAGCAGCACCGCGACCGGGTCTGGTACGACGAGTTCCTCGACTTCGCGCGGGCGGAGAAGGTCTTCGCGACATTTCTGACCCCTGCCGCGCAGGCCGACGGCGACCCGAACAAGCGGTGGGACGAAGCGCGCATCGCGACGTACAGCCAGATCCTCGGCTTCTACGGCATGTCGTACTGGTACGTCTGGCAGGTTTCGATTCTCGGCCTCGGTCCCATCTGGCAGAGCGGGAACGAACCCGTGAAACGCCGGACGGCAGCGTTGCTCGACGACGGCGCGATCTTCGCCTTCGGGTTGTCCGAGAAGGAGCACGGCGCAGACGTCTACACGTCCGACATGGTGCTGACCTCCGACGGCGAGGGCGGATATCTGGCGAACGGCGGCAAGTACTACATCGGCAACGGCAACGCGGCCGGTCTGGTCTCGGTGTTCGGTCGGATCGAGGGCGCGCCCACCGGACCGAAGGCACAGGATGGATACGTCTTCTTCGTCGCCGACAGCGGGCATCCCGCCTACAAGTTGCGCAAGAACGTCGTCGACTCCCAGATGTACGTCGCGGCCTTCGATCTCGAGGACTACCCGGTCGCGGAATCCGACATCATCCACCTCGGTTCCGAGGCCTTCGACGCCGCGATCAACACAGTGAACGTAGGCAAGTTCAACATCGGCTTCGGCGCGGTCGGTGCCGTGGAGCACGCGTGGCACGAAGCCATCACGCACGCCGACAACCGCGTCCTGTTCGACCGCCGCGTCACAGAGTTCTCGCAGGTGCGAGCCCTGTTCACCGAGAGCTGGGTACGCCTCGCAGCGATGCAGCTGTATTCCGAGCGCGCGATCGACTACATGCGGTCGGGGTCGGTCGACGACCGGCGCTACCTGCTGTTCAACGCGATCGAGAAGATGTCCGTCAGCCGGCAGGGCGCCAAGGTCTACGACCTGATCGCCGACTGCATCGCCGCCCGTGGTTTCGAGAACGACATGTACTACCCGGTCGGGATGGTCGCGATGTCGGGTCTCCCCCGCCTCGAGGGCACCGTCCACGTCAACATGGCGCTGGCACTCAAGTTCATGAAGAGCTATCTCTTCAATCCCACCGACCCGAGCCTCGCACTGCTCGCGGTCCGCAAACCGGGTATCCCGGATGCGGTGTTCGGACCGATGTTCAAGGCCTCCCGCGGAGCGATCCGCGCCGCGACGCCACTGGTGCAGCTCCCCGCTCCGACGTCGCCCGCTGTGCCGCCGAGGCGACGAGAGCCGGTCGACGACGCCTTCCTCTTCCAGCAGGGGCCGACGCAGGGGCTGGGAAAGGTCGCGTTCCACGATTGGCGTGCGGTGTACGCCGATCACGACTACCTGCCGAACGTGAAGATCGTGCTCGAACAGGTTGACGCACTCCAGGCGTTCCTCGGCGCGACGCCGCTCGATAAGGCCCAGATGCGCGACCTCGACCTGCTGCTCGTGGTGGGAGACCTCTTCACGACGGTCGCCTACGGCGATCTGATCTTGCAGCAGGCCGGCATCGCCGGCACCGGCGACGACCTCGTCGACAGCATCTTCGAGGTACTCGTCGCCGACATCGCGGGCCATGCCCTCACGCTGTCGAACAAGTCTGCGCTGAACAGCTCGCAAGTGAATTCCGCACGCGGCATCATTCGCCGTCCCGATTTCAACGCCGAGCGCACCGCACGGGTGTGGAACGAAGCCCGCGCCACGGCCGGAACCTACGAGATGAACCAGTGAGGAACATCGACATGACCGATACCAAGTCCAAGGACGTCACCCCGCACGCCGATTACGGATTCTTCGCCCCCGACTCGGTCACCCGCCGAGTGTGGGGCTATCCGACCACGCCGCTGCACGGGATCGTGCGCGCAGTGACCGTCGAGGAACTCGACCCCAACCTGATCGCCTCCGTCGACGCGACCGGAGCGAACTACGACCGACTCCCCACTCGCTACGCACGAACGGTCCAATACTTCGCCGCGGTCGCATTCGCGGACGCCCGCACCGTGTTGGAGATGGCGGATGTGCTGGTCAAGATCCATTCCAAGGCGATCGGGGTGGAACCCGTCAGCGGAGGCCACTACGACGCCAACGACCCCGAATCCCAACTGTGGATCCTCGTCACCGGCTGGCATTCCGTCCTCAAGGCGTACGAGACCTTCGGTCCGGGACGGCTGACCGACGACGAGGTGCGTCAGTACTGGGCTGACTGCGCGATCGCCGCCGAGATGCAGACCTGCGACCCCGACTCGGTACCTCGCTCACGCGAGGAGGTCCGGGCCTACTTCGACAGTTGGCGTCCGCACCTGGCAGCCAGCGAGGCCGCGCAGCACATGATGGTCCACTTGCTCAACGGTGCGAACGCCGTCGTCGTCGACGGGCCACTGCGCCTGGCTCGCCGCCCCGCCAACTGGTTCATCCGCACCGGAACCACCGCGCTTCTGCCGCGTCATATGCGGCGTCTCGCCGGAATTCACCAGTCACCCGCCACGGACCTTCTCATCACGTACGTCACGCGCGCGTTCTTCGCGGCCTTCGGCAGTCTCACCATCGGTCAGCGCTGGTTCCTCCAACACGTTGCGCCGAAGACGCTTCCGATCGTCGAGCCGCACTGGAACGCCGTTCCGCCGGTGAATCGGGAAGTGCTGACGCCGGCTGAGGCTCGAGATCGCTTCGGTTTCGCCCGCCCCGCCGAGGCTCACCTCGAACTGCGCGAGAAGCAGCGCGAGCGGGTGTTCGGTCGGGGCGAGGCTCCGAGCGAGAACGGCCTCGTCGAATCGCAGCGGCTTCTCGGAAGCGTCGGGGAGTCGTCGGTCGTCGGCTGAAGGAGCACCTACGTCTGACCCGGTCGATAGGCTCGCGGACATGCCCGAACGGACAGACGAGGCGGCGGCGCGAACGGAAACGACTCAGCGGCACGACGTGCAGATGATCGAGGTGCGCGGTGCCCGCGTCCACAATCTGCAGAACATCGACGTCGACGTGCCCTTGGGCATGCTCGTCGGCATCGCCGGAGTATCGGGTTCGGGCAAGTCGTCGCTCGCGATGGGAGTGCTCTACGCAGAGGGCGCGCGACGGTACATCGAGGCACTATCGACATACACCCGTCGTCGCATGGGGCAGGCACCCCGCGCCGACGTCGATCGGGTTCGCCATGTTCCCGCGGCGCTCGCGCTGCGCCAACGGCCCAGTGTGCCCGGCATCCGTTCGACCTTCGGAACCTCGACGGAACTGCTGAACGTGATCCGTCTCGTGTTCTCCAGACTCGGTTCGCACGTATGCCCGAACGGCCACCGGAACCCGCCGACGGTGAACGTCGCCGCCGAGGAGTCGATCACCTGCCGGACCTGCGCGACCGTCTTCGACCCTCCGGGAGCGGAGGACCTCGCGTTCAACTCCGGAGGTGCGTGCCCCGTTTGCACCGGTACGGGCACGGTGCGCGAGGTGAACGACGCGACGCTCATCCGCGACGACGGCATGACGATCGACGACGGCGCCATCATCCCCTGGCAGATGTTCGGGTTCAACGTGCAACCGCAGATCGCCCGCGAGTTCGGAGTCCGAACCGACGTGCCGTGGCGCGAACTGCGCGACTGGGAGAAGGAGATCGTCCTCGACGGCCCCGAGGAGAAGAAGCACATCACCTTCGCCTCCAAGAAGGGGATCCACGACCTGGACTTCACGTTCCGCAACGCGAGGCTCACCGTCACCGAGGAGCTCAAACGCGCAGTGGACGAGAAGCGGCTCGCACGCGTCGACCGGTTCCTGACCGAGCGCACCTGTCCCGCCTGCCGCGGCACCCGCCTGTCTCCCGCCGCCCTCGCCCCTCGGATAGGCGAACTGAATCTCGCCGAGGTCACCGAGATGACCCTCGACGACGTCTCCGCATGGGCGGCGACGGTCGCAACCACCGCACCGCAGGAGATGCGGCCGATGGCCGAACGACTCATCGAAGCCCTGCTGGGTACGTCACGACGCCTTCTCGATCTGGGTCTCGGCTACCTCTCACTGGATCGCGCCGGATCGACGCTCTCCACCGGAGAGCGGCAGCGCGTGCAGCTGGCCCGCGCGGTGCGCAACGAGACGACCGGCGTCCTGTACGTGCTCGACGAGCCGTCCATCGGCCTGCATCCCTCCAACATCACCGGGCTGCAAGGAGTGATCGACGACCTGCTGGCCGAGGGCAATTCGGTGGTGATGGTCGACCACGATCCGCTCGTCCTTCGCAGGGCTGACCACCTGATCGAGATCGGACCGGGATCCGGCCGCGACGGCGGCACCGTCGTCGCCACGGGCACTGCGGCTCAACTCGACGCCGATCCGAACTCGCTGATCGGCGGGTACCTCTCGGGTCGGGAGCAGGTCCTCGTGCGCACACCCACCGAGCCGGAGCGTGTCTTCGACCAGGGCGCGATCCGATTGCGCACCACGCCACTGCACACCGTGCATGCCCTGGACGTCGAGATTCCGCGCGGACGGTTCACGACCGTCACCGGCGTCTCCGGGTCGGGCAAGAGCACGCTCATCCTCGACAGTCTGATTCCGGCACTGCGGGCCGACGGCGACGCTGCACGTCCTGAGCACATCGTCTCGTTCGACGCAGACGGCATCGAGCGGGTGAACGTCGTAGACGCCACCCCGATCGGCATCAACGTGCGCTCCACCGTCGCGACCTACTCCGGAATCCTCGACGAGCTTCGCCGCGCCTACGCCCGCATCGGTTCCGCGAAGGCCGCCGGCCTCACCGCTTCGGACTTCTCGTACAACACCGGATCGCTGAAGTGCCCGCGCTGCGAGGGTACCGGTGAGATCACGCTCGACGTCCAGTTCCTTCCCGACGTGACCATCACCTGCTCCGCTTGCGACGGCCACCGATACGGGCCCGACGCGCACGAGCATCGACGACCTTCCGCGACCGGGCGGGACGACCATGCACTGCCCGAACTGCTGGCCATGACGGTCAGCGAAGCGCTTGAGCACGTCGGCGACCTGAAGAAGGTGCGCGTCCGATTGGAAGCGCTGCGGGACGTCGGTCTCGGCTACCTCACGCTCGCCGAAGCCACTCCGTCCCTGTCCGGCGGCGAGGCGCAGCGGCTCAAACTCGTCCGTGAACTCGACCGGCGGCAGTCTCAGACGCTCTTCGCATTCGACGAGCCGACCGTCGGCCTCCACCCGCTGGATGTGGCCGTGCTCATCGGCGTGCT
Organism: Gordonia zhaorongruii; assembly: GCF_007559005.1. Taxonomy (GTDB): domain Bacteria; phylum Actinomycetota; class Actinomycetes; order Mycobacteriales; family Mycobacteriaceae; genus Gordonia; species Gordonia zhaorongruii. Next base: position 3,159,554 of record NZ_CP041763.1, read on the forward strand.
CCAACGCCTCGTCGACCAGGGCGGCACGGTTGTCGTCATCGAGCACGACCTCGACATGATCGCGAACTCCGATCACATCATCGACATGGGGCCGGGTGGTGGCGCCGCCGGCGGGCGCATCGTCGCCACCGGACCTCCTGGGGAGGTCGCCGGGGACGAGGAGAGCATCACAGGCGGCTACCTGGCCGAGCATGTGGGGCGGGCGTGATGTCCGTCCCCTCGGTGGTCAGACGAGACCAGTAGTGGGTGCCGCGCCGATCTTCTCGATGAGTCTCCGGCTGGCCGGGAGCGCTCTGCTCCGGCCGGAGTCATCACGTCTCGATAGCGCCCGGGGCGATGGCCAGGCAGGAGAAACCGGCGTAGAGTCACCTGCCCGCACCCAACATGAGACAGGGAATGCCATGAGTCCCAGATTCGCCGTAGGGATCGCGGCTTCGGTAGCCGCCACAGCATTGAGCATCTTGCCACCCGGGGCAGCGTCGGCGAGTTCGACGGCCCCCGCCACACCGACGGCGGGGTGCTACGGGACGTGGTGCCTGATCGGAATCGACATGGAGCGGTGTCAGCGGCAGCTCGACGCCTGGCCCGCGTATGGTCTCGTACCCGTGAAATGCCTGCCGTTCTCGCTGTGACGGAGCATCGCGCGACCACCCGACGCGGCCGATGATCTCAACCACCTACCCATGCGGCAGTCCCACGGCGGAGTAGTCCCGTTCGCGACAGTGAGCTCTCGTCTCAGCGACTCAGTAGGCGACCAAGAGTGGAAACCAACCGTAGGTCAGCTCAGGTTGCTGCTCCACAGCTCAGATCCGTCGCGGCAATCGGCGGGTGGCCAGCCCGGCGGCCTCGCATGATGATGGTGTTGTGAGAATTCGTGGACCGATTTCCGTGGCCGCTGCTGTCGCCAGCCTGATATTTGCGGCTACACCTAGCGAGGCACACGCGTCCATGGCGGGGGTGAATGACTGGGATTGCACTGTGCGGTCGGGGACGCGGCCAGTGGTGCTCCTGCACGGCAGCTGGTCCAACAGCGCAAAAACATGGTCCACGCTGGCAGGTGACCTGCGATCGCAGGGACGGTGCGTATACGCGCCGAACTACGGGGGCGACGGCGGGCGCAGTCTCGCGGGCCGGATCCCCGGCGTGTATGCGACCGCACCGATCCCCCAGTCATCGCGCGAGGTCGGCCGCTTCGTCGACCGGGTGCGGACAGCCACCGGCGCAGCGACTGTGGACGTAGTAGGGCATTCGCAGGGTGGGGTTGTTGGCCTCTACTACCTCAAGCACGGCGGGAGCTGGAAGGTGCACGACTTGGTGGCGATAGCATCGGCATTCCGGGGTGTGACCCTCCGCGGACTGAGCGACCTGGTGCGGGGTTTACAAGGTGCTGGTGTTGATCCCTTGCCGGGCGCGTCGACTGTGCTCGGTCGGGTTGCCGGCGATCGGCTGGCGGGGTCTCCCCTGCTGCGGAAGCTGAACGCATCAATCGCCTACCCCCGGGGCCGGATCACGACGATCTCCTCGCGGGCCGATGCACTCAATCACGACGTGACCCGCACCCAACTACCGAGGTCACCGTACGTCGACAACCTGGTCGTGCAGGACCGGTGCGCCGGGGAGCAGTCAGCGCATTCTGAGCTCCCTCATTCGCCAGTTGTCGGCGATATGGTCTCTGCGGCGCTCGCGGCGAGAGCTCCCGACTCGGTCGAGTGCAAGCCTGTACGCCGATGACCGGTTCGCGGTGGACAGTCACTTACAGTGATGCATTCCGATACGGATTTAGTCGTGCATTTCACTGTGCGTTTCATAGGTAGTTTGCGTGCTACAATTCCTTCTACCAGCCCGTTCGGCCCAAGGAGGAACCATGACCGTCGCTGTCAGGAAGACCGACCTGGACGCCCATAACCGGGCCATCAAGATGAGTGACGCTGAACTGGCCTCTGCTACCCGCGAGATGCTTGGCGCCAAGCTCACCGCCTACCTCGGTGGCGTGAAGAACACCCGAACGGTCAGCCAGTGGGCAGACGGGGTCGTCCAGATCCGCAACAGTAATGCCCGCGGCCGGCTCGTCCTGGCCTACCGTGTTGCCATCTTGATCAGCGAACGGGATTCGGCTCGGGTGGCGCAGTCCTGGTTCCAGGGTATGAACCCCATGCTCGACGATCAGGCGCCTGCCCGCGTTCTCGTGAACGCCGACCCCGCCGGTAAGGATGCTGCACACGTGCTAACCGCAGCCCGCCAGTTCGCTGCCGTCGGCTGAGCCACCCCGTGCCTCGCATCCTCGCCTCAACCCGCGGGCCGCTGTCGGTAGCGGATGTCGACCCCACCGCCGCAGCACGATCCAACGCCACACTCGCCCTCGGGCTCCTCAACGGCATCGCAACCGACATGACCGCCCATGCCCCGGACGCCGCGAAATCATTTGCCACCCAACAGACCTCACACCGACAGCGCCTCGATCACATCGGCGGCACACCGGGCTCTAGCGACGAGATGACCCACGCACGCGGACAACTCCTCGCAACAACCATGGACGCCGCCGTTACGCTCTACCGGGCCACCGGATCACGAGCAGCCATCGCCTCGAGCACCGCTGCCCGCCGTCTCCGCGAAGCAGCCTTCGTCCAAATCGCAGCCACCAGCCGGGACGAACGCGACACTGCCGACCAATAGGTCAGCCCCGCGCCATGTCCACGAACTTCGACAGGTGAAGCTGATGGGCGACGGTGATCGTCGCCGTCGGACCGTTGCGGTGCTTGCCGAGAATGATGTCGGCCTCACCGGCACGCGGGTCGTCGCGCTCGATGGAGTCCGGTCGGTGCAGCAGGATGACCATGTCGGCGTCCTGCTCGAGCGAACCCGACTCACGGAGGTCGGAGACCTGCGGCTTCTTGTCCGTACGCTGCTCGGGACCACGGTTCAGCTGACTGATCGCGACCACCGGAACTTCGAGTTCCTTGGCGAGCAGCTTGAGTGACCGCGAGAACTCCGAGACCTCCTGCTGACGGGACTCGACCTTCTTGCCCGACGTCATCAGCTGCAGGTAGTCGACCACGACGAGCTTCAGGTCATGACGCTGTTTGAGGCGACGCGCCTTGGCACGGATCTCCATCATCGTCAGGTTCGGCGAGTCATCGATGAACAGCGGAGCATCGGTGATCTCGCCCATCCGCCGCGCCAACCTGCTCCAGTCGTCGTCGCTCATATTGCCCGAGCGCATATCGCCGAGCTTGACCTTCGCCTCTGCCGACAGCAGTCGCATGACGATCTCGGTCTTGCTCATCTCCAACGAGAACATCGCGCCGGTCAGGCCGTTGTGGATGGCCGCCGAGCGCAACCAGTCCATCGCGAGCGTCGAGTTGTGCGTCGGCACCATCGCCTCGCCCGCCAGGTACAGATGCTCGGGATTGTCGACCTGCACGCACCGGACCGGCACGCTCGGCACCGACCGCACCGACACGACGAGGCGCGAGCGCACCTGAGTGCGGAGCTCCTTGTGGCGCTGCATCTTCTCGTGCACCGTGAACACATCGTCCGAGGCAGCGAGGCGGACCCACCCGCTGCTCGCGCGACGGAAGGTGTAGCCGAGGCTGGCCGCCAGGTCACCGACGATGCCGGACATGTGGCTGGTGGCAGCGGGTACCGTGATCCAGCCATCGTCGTCCACACGTGCGCGCGAATCGAGGATGCCTGCGAGCAGCGCGCGACGCTGACCGATCGATCCGCGCAGGTACTCGCGAGGGATCCGGCCACCGAGGTCGGCCATCAACGTCATCACGTCGACGGGGCCTTCCTCCTCGATGCGCATGCCGATCTCGGGGTCGTCGTACGCCATACCCGCCAACGCGCCCACCGTGTACGGGCCGTACGCGAACGGACGGCGCGGCAACGCGACCGGCTCAGCGTTCGGGACGGTGGCACGTCCCGCGTACAGCTGCAGCGAGTCGGTGCTCAGCACTTCCCGACGGCCGTCCACATCGGCGACCCACTGGTGCTGCTGATCGGCCACCAGAGCGCTGCCGTCGTCGAACTCGATCTCGTAGCAGGGACGGTGCGTCATAACCTCGGTCGCCGCGATCACGCGGGTCGGCCGACCGTCGGCGCCGAGCAGGCGATCCCCCTCGGCGACCTTGCCCATCGTCGTCCAGCCGTCCGGCGTGGGCAACGGGGTATCGAGGGCCAGCGCCTTGCCCACACCCGGGCGGGCGGCGACGATGATCATCTGGCCCGGGTGCAGACCGTTGGTCACCTTGTCGAAATCGGCGAATCCGGTGGGCACGCCGAGCGAGAGTCCGCCCCGCGACGCGATGGAATCCAGCTCGTCCAGCGTCGGCTGCAGGAGCTCTTCGAGGACCACGTAGTCTTCCGCCGTCCGGCGCTCGGTGACCTCGTACACCTCAGCCTGCGCACGGTCGACGACCTCGGCGACGTCCTGGCCGCCGTCACCGGCATAGCCGTACTGAACGATGCGCGTTCCGGCCTCCACGAGGCGACGCAGAATGGCTTTCTCGCCGACGATCTCCGCGTAGTAGCCGGCGTTGGCCGCCGTCGGCACCGTCGAGATAAGAGTGTGGATGTACGGGGCGCCGCCGACCTTGCGCAGATCGCCGCGCCGCTCCAGTTCGGCCGCGACAGTCACCGCGTCCGCAGGCTCACCGCGTCCGTACAGTTCCAGAACCGCGTCGTACACCGCCTGATGCGCGGGCTTGTAGAAGTCCCCCGGACGGATCCGCTCCAGCACATCCGCCACGGCGTCCTTCGACAGCAGCATGCCACCCAGAACGGACTGCTCAGCCTGCAGATCCTGCGGGGGCTGACGGCCGTAGTCCTCGCGGGGCGGTCCACTAGGTGCCTCCGACTCAGGAATCGGCTCATCGATCGCCGTCACCCGCGTCCCCCTCCGCAGTAGTACCTCGCCGACGATCCTGAGATCGCCTGCCTTCGCCCCTGGTTGCCGATCAACTAACTCGAACCTTCACAGAGGTTAGAGCCAGGCACCGACAGCGACAAACCGGGGCTGTGGACAACACTGTTAATAGCGTGTGGACAACTCAGCAACGTGCAAGACGACATGTGAACTGTCCTGTGGAGTCTCTGTGGAATGGCGCGAGATCCGTACGTCCCATTGCAGGTCACAGTGCATTTTACAATTCCCCAACAACCAGTTTCAGTTTCGTCGGCGTGTTGCGTTGCGCCACGCCCGGGACCGACTGGACGAGGGGTTGAGACTCCCCGATCGGACGGACGAGGCACCAGCTGAGCGATGTGCCCGGCGGCCTCCAGAATGAAGTCGGCGTGAACACCGCAAACCCGAGTCATCGCCCATGCGAAGTGGTCCAATGGAGCCGTGCGAGCCCTCAGAACCACACGTCCTCGGTTGGCGACGCTTCAGTGCGTCCTCGCCGCTGTGGTTGTCCTGATCTCCACCGTGTTCACAGCTGGGTCAGCCGGCGCGGCCCCAGAACGACCGATGGAGTTCGATTTCTCGCGCTACCAACCGGTGAACCCCGACCGGTACCGGTCCATCGCCTACCCCGACAACGGCAAGCACTTCTTCATCGCCGCCCGGCGCATCTGCCAGATCGGGGCCACACCCGGCAACGTCGCCTGCTCCGGCCACTCCGCGACAGCGCCACGCGGCGTACGCGGAGTCGCCATCACCGGTGACATGCAGGGGCCGCAATGGATTCCGCCGGGTACCACGTACAGGTTCGGGTCACGCGCAGGATTCCGGGCACCGGTGCTGAAGACCGGCACACGCGTGTCAGTCGGGAACACCACGTGCGCGGTCCCGCGACGCGGCGTGGTCGCGTGCTCGACGCCGAACCGGGCGTTCGCGCTCAACCGGGCCTGGCACCGCTTCTACTATCCGCGGGGGGACACCTCTCACAGCCGGAACCCGAAGTCGAGGTATCTGCCTGCGCACCTGCGGTAGGTGGCGGTTCGGGGTGTCTCATCTGGCAGAGCAGGTTTCGACTCGCGTCCTCGGCTGGCGCCTCGGTCGCGGCTCAACCATCGAGACAGACAGACGCGGCTCAACCACCGAGGCGGGCAGGCCCGGCTCAACCATCGAGACAGACGGGCCCAGCTCAACCATCGAGGCGGGCAGGCCCGGCTCAACCGTCGAGACAGACGGGCCCGGCTCAACCGTCGAGGCAGGCAGCCTGGAGGCAAAGAAGGAGGCCGGTCCCCCGACGGGTGACCGGCCTCCTCAGCCTTGCTACGTAGCTGTCAGGCGTTGACCGACAGGTTGAACTTCGCTTCAACCTTCGGGTGCAGCTTGACGACCACGGGGTACGAGCCGACGGCCTTGATGTGGCCGTTCGGCAGCTCCACCGAGCGCTTGTCGACGGCCGGGCCGCCGGCATTGCGGATCGCGCCCGCAACGTCTGCGGTCGAGACCGAACCGAACAGCTTGCCCGAATCGTGGGTCTTGACCGTCAGGTTGACGGCCTCGAGGCCCTCGAGGGTCTGCTTCAGCTCGTTCGCGTGGTCCAGGTCGCGCACGGCGCGAGCCTCCTGCGACCGGCGGATGCCCTCGACCTGCTTCTCGGCACCACGGGTGGCGACGATGGCCAGACCGCGGGGCAGCAGGAAGTTGCGGCCGTAACCGTCGCGAACCTCGACAATGTCGCCCGCTTCGCCGAGATTCTCGACGGAGGCAGTCAGGATCAGCTTCATTTCAGTGATCTCCTTCCGCTCAGCGGGTGGTTGAGGTGAAGGGCAGGAGCGCCACTTCACGCGAGTTCTTGACGGCCACCGCGATGTCACGCTGGTGCTGGACGCAGTTACCCGTCACGCGACGCGAACGGATCTTGCCGCGGTCGGACAGGAAGCGACGCAGCAGCGCGGTGTCCTTGTAATCGATGTTGACGGTCTTGTTCTTCTTGGTGTCCTTGCAGAAGGTGCAGGCCTTGGCCTTGGTTACCTTCTCGACACGAGCCTTGCGGCCCTTTTGCTTCGCCATGTGTTGATGCTCCAGTTGAGTACCTCCGGGCTGGCAGGCCCGGAATCAGAAAGGTGGTTCGTCGTCCCCGCCGGAGAAGCCTCCGCCGGTGGCAGGCGCGCTGCCCCACGGGTCTTCGACCGGCTGGTTCGAGGCGGGGCGGCCGCCGCCGGAGTTGCCTCCGAAGCCGCCACCGGAGTTTCCTCCGAAGTTTCCGCCCGAATTTCCTCCGCCGTAGTTACCGCCGCCGCCGCGCTGGGTCTTGGCGACCTTGGCGGTGGCGTAACGGAGCGAAGGACCGATTTCGTCCACGTCCAGCTCCACAACGGTGCGACGCTCGCCCTCACGGGTTTCGAACGACCGCTGCTTGAGCTTGCCCTGCACCACGACACGGGCACCCTTGGTGAGCGACTCGGTCACGTTCTCCGCCGCGTCACGCCAGATGCTGCAGCGGAGGAACAGCGCTTCGCCGTCCTTCCACTCGTTGGTCTGACGATCGAACGTGCGCGGAGTGGATGCCACAGTGAAGTTGGCGACCGGCGCACCGGACGGCGTGAAACGCAGTTCCGGATCGGCGGTCAGGTTTCCGACAACCGTGATGACCGTGTCAGTCATAGAGACTCCCTAACGTCTGGATGGAACGCCCGACAGCGAACGCTCGTAATTGGTTTGGAACCAACTTACGTTGCGTCGCCGACAAACGTGCGGGCGAATTTCCAACCTGTGGATGCAGGTGTGGACGCGCCCGGTTCCTACTTGCGCAGGACCTTGGTGCGCAGGACCGACTCGTTCAGCTTCAGCTGACGGTCGAGCTCGCTCACGGTGTCCGGGGTCGCGTTGAGATCGACGACGGCGTAGATGCCTTCGCTGTGCTTCAGGATCTCGTAAGCAAGACGGCGCTTGCCCCAGATATCAACGTTGTCCACGCTGCCGCCATCCTTACGGACGACATTGAGGAAAGTATCCAGTGAGGGTGCGACGGTGCGCTCGTCCAAGCTCGGATCGAGAATGACCATCATTTCGTAGTGACGCATAAGACCACATCACCTCCTATGGGCTAGATCGGCCGCGGACTGTCCGCGACAGGAGGGTCGCCTGCGTCGGCAACCCGTCCAGGCTACATGAGAGGTTCTGACCTGCGAAATCGCGGCAGCGGCCACTCGACCTCTACCGTTGATCGCATGCCCGCCGTTCCCGGTCTCGCGTCCTCGTTCTCGCCGAGTTCCCGCCTCGGCGAGCGGACTCTCGTCCTTCTGACGTCCCTCCTGGCAACCGTTTTCACGCTGACCTGGGCGTTTCGCGCGAAGACTGCGTGCGCCGGCGCACCGTTCGATGAGTTCGGCCGCAGCCTGCGATTCCCCAGCGGCGATTCGCACGCGATCGTCCCCTGCTACTCGGACGTGATGATGCTGTGGATCGGTCGCGACATCGACCGGCACGTCTTCCCGTACATCCACGGCGGAATCGACTCCGCCGGCCAGCTGTTCGGCGGTGTCGTCGAGTACCCGGTCCTGTCCGGGCTGCTGATGTGGATCGGCGGAATCGGCGCCCACACCGACCTCGCCTTCTTGGAGCACAGCGCGCTGATTCTCGCACCGTTCGCCATCGCGATCACCGTGCTCCTCGCACTGATGACCCGCTGGTGGGTGCTCTTGTGGGCCGCTACCCCGCCGCTGGTGCTGTACGCATTCCACAACTGGGAACTGCCCGTGGTGTTCACCGCGGTCGCCGCCGTCGGGGTCATGGCGTTCGGAGCGAGTGTGCATCCGCGAACCGGCAGACGCCGGATCTCGTTGCGCACCACCGCCGTCGTCGCTTCCGTCCTCCTCGCGATCGGGTTCTCACTCAAGATCTATCCCGGATTCTTCGTGCTGCCGCTCGCGGCCTATGTCCTGACCGGCGGGCACGGACCGCGCGTGCGCCGCGCCCTCGATTGGACGGGCGCGATCCGCGTCGCGGTGGCGGCCGTGGTGACGGTCGCTCTCACCCAGATCCCCTTCATGATCGCCGGATTCGACGGATGGCGGGCCGCCCTTACGTTCCAGGGGAAACGCGAGGCCGACAACACCACGAACAGCATCTGGTTCTGGGGCCTGCGTCATCTCACCGGCGGTGAGACGAACGGATACGACTCCATCGTGGACATCGCGTCGCCCCTGCTGATCGTGCTGGGCTTCGCCGCGGCCATGTGGCTCGGATGGAAGGCGTACCGGGACGACGGGGTGTTCCCCTGGCTGGGCGTGGCTGCCGCGATGCTCGCCGCGTTCATGGTCTTCCACAAGGTCCACTCACCGCAGTACACGCTGTGGATCCTGCCGTTCTTCGTGCTGCTGCGCGTGCGCTGGTGGTGGATCGCGGCCTACCTGGTCAGCGACTTCACCCTCGACGCCACGATCTTCCGGTATCTCGGTTTCGACGTGAGCGACAGCCCCGCTCCCTGGTGGGTTCTCGGCGGCGTCAACCTCGGGGTCTGGGTGCACGCCGCGATCCTGCTGACCGGCATCGTCGCGTTCGTCCGCACTCCCCTTCGCGAACCGCTCGCATCGTATCTGCGGTCGGCGCCGCCACCCGCCGGACCGCTCACCCGGCTGGCCGCCTCCGACGCGACCGACGCGCGCACCTGGCTGGGAGCGCCGACGCTCACCCGGGGCGACGTGACGCTACGGCCGCTCACCGCGTCGGACGCCTCGGCGCTGGCGGCGCTCATCTCCGAATCGGATCGCGAGCTGTACCGCTGGACCAGCCCCATCCCGGGCACGGCGCACGAGGCGACGGAATGGATCGTTCGCGCGTTGTCCGATCCTGCCCGGATCCCGTTCGCCGTCCTCTACGGCGGACGGCTGGTCGGCACCACCAGCTACTACGACGTCCAGGCAGAGCATCGCAGTCTCGCCATCGGCCACACCTTCTACACACCGGGAACGATGGGCACACAGGTGAATCCGGCCGCCAAGATGTTGTTGCTCGAGTACGCCTTCGCCACCTGCGGCGCGACACGCGTCGTCTGGCACACGCACGAGAGCAACGCACGCTCACGTGCCGCGATCAGCAAGTTGGGCGCGGAGTTCGAAGGACTGCTGCGCAAGCACCGCCGGTTCGGTGACGGGTGGCGCACCACCGCTCAGTTCGCGATGACCGACGACGACTGGCCTGGGGTTCGGGACGAACTCGCGATGCGGTCGGCACGCTGAAGCACCCGGTCAGCCCGGTGACACCGGCTGGTGCACGGGAGACGGCGACCGCAGAAGCAACCCGCTACCGGACGTCCTTCGCCCAGCGGGGCGGAGCAGATCCCACACGACGAATGCGACGAGTCCCAGAACGATGAGACCGCGGATCACCGCGCCGATGTAGAACCACTCCTCCGGCAGCCACCTGCGCTCCGGATCCAGGAACAGACTCATGCGCGGAATCCAGAGCAGGGCTTCGAATGTCATCCAGGCCAGGAGCACCCGCGGATGCGGGATCGCCAGGACCGCGAGCGGCACCAGCCACAGGGACGACTCGGGACGCCATTCCTTGCCGACGACCAGGAACCCGGCGACGAGGACGAACATGAGGGCTGCGAGGCTCGGTGCCCGCTCCGCGCGCATACCGACATATGCGACTCCGGCGATCACCCCGACCATCAGCACGATCACCAGCGCATTGATGAGCGTCGTCGACGGCGACCATCCGGTCAGCTGCGCGATCAACCGGTACACGGTGTCCTGCTCGAACATCCGGTCGCGCCATCCGGTGAACGTCGCAGCCCACCCGGACGGATACGCGATCACGACCGGCAGATTCACGGCCACCCAGGTCCCGATCGCAGCGAGCGTCACCGCACCGGCATCGCGCATCTGCCGGTAGCGGACGCACAGGATGGCTATCGCCGGGATCAGCAGGATGGGGTAGAAGGTCGTGCAGGCACCGAGCCCGACGAACACTCCGGTGAGCCAACGTCTCGCGCGTGACCAGGCGAGCATGGCGAGGGCGACGAACATCACTGGCAGCACTTCGAACGCCGTGAAGGCGTGCACGATGACCAACGGCGACACCGCCATGGCCGCCACCATCCAAGGCTGTCTGCGGCGCGATCGCATGGTCGCCCACACGGCGATCAGCCAGCCGAGCGCCATCAACAAGGCCGCGATGTTGAAGTAGTCGACGACGGCGAGCGCCGACGGGGCGCCGACCGCATCCGTGAGCGCACCCCAGCCTCGCGCGGCCTGTGCTGAGACGTACATGAACGCCGCCGTCACCACCGGTACTCCGATGTACTCGCGTGCGGAGTTCGTCGTCCAGAAAGTGCGATACGGCATCGCACCGGCGGCGAGATCGTCCGGAGTCAACCGGTTCTGCGAGTATCCGGCGACGACGTTCGAATAGCACAGCCCGTAGAACTGGCGTTGGTCGTCCCAGTCGAGGCGCATCTGCCCGGGTGAGCCGTTCGCGGCCGGAGTCTGCTGTATGCAGCCGGCCTTCCCGAACCAGCCGAACGCCAAGGTGACGAGCGCCAGGAGGAACAGGATCCGCAGCGGGGTCCATGCCCGGTTGCGTCCGACAGCCGCGTGCTGCCCGACCGGACCGCCGATGCTCGTGCTCAGTTGCGCGAGCATCGGGTTGATCCGTGTCGGCATGACCCGATCGGTCGCGAGACGCCGGTCATCCGACATCGCGGCCGGCGAATCCCACTCGCCCGCGCCGTGCGCTGCCCAATCGGACTGCTCTGCGCCGGATGATTCCGGCCCGTGCAGGTGCGCCCCTTCTCCCATCGCGTGTGACCCGACCGCGCCGGGCTGCGCCGGGTCGGTGCCGGCCGAACCCGACTCGATCGGATCAGGCACGCGCGCCACTAGCGCTGCGGAGTGTCGGAATTGAGCTGCGGCTGATCGCTCTCCCCGGAAGCTCCGTTGGGGCTGAGGTTGGCGTTCGGGCCGCCCTCACCGGTCTCGGGTGACGCTCCGCCATCGCCGGAATCGTCTCCCCCGTCGCCCTGCCCGGAGCCTTCGTCAAAAGGGATGGTCACTCCCGGAGCGATCGTGATCTCACCGTTTCCGCCTCCGGAACCGGGACCGCGTCGCCGATCGCGGGTCGGCGTCTGCTCACCGCCGCTATCGCCCCCGCTGTCGCTGCCGCTGCCGTTGCCGCTGCCGCTTTCGCTGCCCTCGGTCTCCGTGTAGGTGGGGGCCGGCGCTTCGTACGGCACACCCGCCTGTCCGCCGACGGCTTCGGCTTCCGGGAACTGCTCGACGGGTTCACCGGCCAGCGCATCGTCCATCTGCGCCTTCCAGATCTGCGCGGGTAGACCGCTGCCGTAGATCGGCGAGCCGCCGTAGTCGCGCAGGGCGGTGCCCTCGTCGGTTCCGACCCAGACCGCGGTGGACAGTTGCGGCGTGTAGCCGACCATCCACGCATCCTTGTTGTTACCGCTGTCGCCGAGCTGAGCGGTGCCCGTCTTCGCGGCCGACACACGCGGCCCGACCGACGGATCGTAAAGGCTGTTGCCGTTCGAGTACGCGGCGATCGGCTGCATCGCGGCCGTCACGTTGTCCGCAACGGCCTTGGGGACCACGCGCTTGCCCTTGTCGGGCTGACGATCGAACAGCACCTCGCCGGTCGAGGTCTCGACCTTCTTCACCATGAACGGCTTGCGGTAGATGCCCGATGCCGCGAGCGTCGCATACGCGGAGGCCATGTCGAGGACCCGCGACGGGTACTGGCCGAGCACGACGCCGCCCTCGGGACGACCGTTCTTGCCCTGCAGCGTGTGCTTGATGTTGCCGAAGCTCTCGGCGATACCCAGCTGATGCGCGGCATCCGCGACGGCTTGCGCGCCGCCCTTGAGATCCATCATCAGGCGGTAGTACACCGTGTTCAGCGACATCTTGAGCGCGGTCGCCAGGTTGCAGGTGCCGCAGCTCTCACCTTCGGAGTTCTCGATCGTCACCTTGCCGTGCTGATACGGGGCGGACGAGTAGGTCTTCGACAGCGGAATGTCCTGCTCGAGTCCCGCGACCAGCGCGAACACCTTGAAGACCGAGCCGGTCTGCAGGCCCGCCGACGCGTAGTCCCAGCCCTGGCCGTCCTCGCCACCGTAGTAGCCCTCTACGCCGCCGGTCTCCGGATCGATGGAGACCGATGCGGTCCGGAGCTTGTCCGGCTCGCCCGAGAGCTTGTCCCGCGCGTTGCTGACGAGTGCCTTCTGCGCCTTGGGGTCGATCGACGTGGTCACCTTGAGTCCGCCGGTACGCACATCCTGTTCGGAGATGCCCAGGGTCTCGAGCTCCGACAGCACCTGGCGGCGGATCAGTCCGTTCGGACCGTCGTTCTTCTCGGCCGGAATCGCCTTCGTGTCGGAGACCTTGGGGAACTTCATCGACTCACGGTCCTGGCGCGACAGGTAACCGATCGACACCATTCCGTCGAGCACGTAGTTCCATCGCATGTTGGCCTGCTCTGGATCGAGTGCGGGGTCATACAGCGACGGCCCGCGGATCACCGATGCCAGCAACGCCGATTCGGACGGGGTGAGTCGCTTGAGATCCTTGTTGAAATAGGCCTTCGACGCTGCGGCCACACCGTACGCACCACGACCGAAGTAGATCGTGTTCAGGTAGGCGGCCATGATGTCGTCCTTGTCCCACTGACGGGACATCTTGGTCGAGATCGCGAGTTCCTTGAACTTGCGCTTGTAACTGACCTCGTCACCGACGATGGCGTTCTTCACGTACTGCTGGGTGATCGTCGAGCCACCGCCCGCATCGACCTTGTTGGTCACCTTGCCGAGGACGGCACGGGTGAAGCCGCTCAACGAGAAACCGGAGTTCGAGTCGAAACCGCGATCCTCCGCAGCCTTGACCGCAGCCACCATCGACTCAGGGATGTCGTCGTATTTGACGTCGGTACGGTTGCCCTGTGGCGGAACCACGCGGGCGAGCACCCCGCCACGCGCATCGGTGATCGTCGCGACCTGGTTCTGCTTGATGTCACCGGGGCCGGGAACCGGCACCGTGATGTAAGTGAAGACGAAGGCGATGACGCCGAGGATCGCCAGAGCGGGCACGGCTGCCGCGGCCAAGCCGGCAACCCATGCCGTGATGCGGGCCGTCTTCCGCGGCCTTGATTCCGATTCGCCAGCTCGGCTGGTCATCGCTCACCCACTTCTCTGCATTCACTCGCCCGTACGGACGTTCCCACAACTTTGACGCACTGCAGCGCCGCTGCCAACTCCTGCGGTGTCCCGGTCTGCTCACAGTCGGCGCACCCCTGTCGGCTATTTCGCAATACGACGCCTCTTCGTTGCACGCTGCGGCATTCCGCCAACGTACGACTGCACGAGATAGTTCCACTTGCATGTGCGGCATACCTCGACAACGTGGACCGTGAACTCGGGCGCCTGCTGGTCCAGCTCGACGATCTCCGCCTCGCTGCGCGCAGTCCCCGACGGTTCTCCGACTTTGGGGCCGAACACCCAGGACACCAAGGTGACCTGCTCCTTCCGGCACACCGGGCAGGGCCGATCGGTGCCTTGGCCGTGAAACTTGGCCGCACGGAGCAGATAGGTGTCGGCATCGCACACGTCCGACAGCGCGATCTCGCCCGCACGGATGCGGGCCAGTCGGGCGCGACGCGCGAGCGCGTAGTCGACGAGTTGACGGTGCACGGACTCCAGCGTAGACGCGGACCGGCTCATGGCCGCTGTGATCGAGATCAAAGTCGTCCCAGCAGCCTTCGGTTGGTTGATGGCTATATCGATGCGATACATTTAGTGCTGCATCTAGCCGACACAACGCATCGAAAGGGGATCGACGTGCTCGAGATGGCGATCCTCGGACTCCTCCTCGAGTCCCCGATGCACGGTTACGAACTGCGCAAGCGGCTCACCGGACTGTTGGGCGCGTTCCGTGCCTTCTCGTACGGGTCGCTGTACCCGACATTGCGGCGGATGCGGGCCGACGGCCTGATCGCCGAGGACGAGACCGATACGCCGCACGGCTCCAAGGTCCGGCGCGGCCGCCGCGTGTACCGGCTCACCCGGGCGGGCGAAGTCCGGTTCAGCGAACTGGTCGCCGACACCGGACCGCAGAACTACACGGACGACGGGTTCGGTGTGCATCTCGCATTCTTCAGCCGCACGCCGGCCGTCGCGCGGATGCGGATCCTGGAAGGCCGTCGCCGTCAGGTGGAGGAACGCCGGGAGAGCATCCGCGAGATGCTCGGCCGTTCGGCTCCGGCCACCGACCGCTACACGCGACAGATGCACGAGTTGAGCCTGGAGACCTCCGAGCGCGAGGTCCAGTGGCTCAACAAACTGATCGCCGACGAAGTGTCGGCGGAGTCCACAGAACTCAATGCCGATCCATCGGAAACCGGTGGCGGCATCGCAGAAGAGAAGAAGTCGGCGGTACAGCAGTCCGCCGTACCGTCACAGAAAGAAGGAGAGCCCGACCATGGGTGAAACCAACAAAGTGCGCGTGGCCATCGTCGGCGTGGGTAACTGCGCCTCATCCTTGGTGCAGGGCGTCGAGTACTACAAGGACGCAGACGAGAACGCCGTCGTTCCCGGCCTGATGCACGTCAAGTTCGGTGGCTACCACATCCGCGACGTCGAGTTCGCCGCTGCGTTCGACGTCGACGCCAAGAAGGTCGGCTTCGACCTCGCCGAGGCGATCAACAACAGCGAGAACAACACCATCAAGATCGCTGACGTCCCGCCGCTGAACGTCCCCGTCCAGCGCGGTCAGACCCTCGACGGTCTCGGCAAGTACTACAAGGAGACCATCACCGAGGCCGATGGCGAAGGCGTCGACGTGGTGAAGGCTCTCAAGGACGCTGACGTGGACGTCCTCGTCAGCTACCTCCCGGTCGGCTCGGAGCAAGCCGACAAGTTCTACGCGCAGTGCGCGATCGACGCGGGTGTGGCCTTCGTCAACGCCCTGCCGGTGTTCATCGCCTCCGACCCCGAGTGGGCCAAGAAGTTCACCGACGCCGGTGTCCCGATCGTCGGCGACGACATCAAGAGCCAGGTGGGCGCAACCATCACCCACCGCGTGATGGCGAAGCTGTTCGAGGACCGCGGCGTCGCCCTCGACCGCACGTACCAGTTGAACGTCGGCGGCAACATGGACTTCAAGAACATGCTCGAGCGTGAGCGTCTGGAGTCCAAGAAGGTCAGCAAGACCCAGGCTGTCACCAGCAACCTGACCGGTTCGCTGTCGGGCAAGGTGCACGACAAGAACGTGCACATCGGCCCGTCGGACTACGTCGCATGGCTCGACGACCGCAAGTGGGCGTACGTGCGCCTCGAGGGCCGCGCCTTCGGCGACGTGCCGCTGAACCTCGAGTACAAGCTCGAGGTCTGGGACTCCCCCAACTCGGCCGGCATCATCATCGACGCGGTGCGCGCCGCCAAGATCGCCAAGGACCGCGGTATCGGCGGCCCGATCCTCCCGGCATCGGCCTACCTGATGAAGAGCCCGCCCGAGCAGATCGCCGACGACGTCGCGCGTCAGCAGCTCGAAGCCTTCATCATCGGCGGCGACGAGTGATCCTCAGCTGAGGATGCGAATGTGGCCCGGACTCCTTGCTGGAGTCCGGGCCACGTTCGTTTCGGTCGAAGGAAGTGCAGATCAGCCGATGCCGGCAGCGCTGAGGAGGACTGTCACCACGGTGACGACCGCGACCACCCCGTGCGCGCCGACCACGGCTACCGGGAACCCCTTCTCGGGAGCATCCTCGGTACCTGCCGCGCCCTGGTACGCCGGGATCCAGCGCGCGAGCATCGCGAATCCGGCGAGGGCGATCACGACGAGCAAGGCGAACGCGATCCAGGCGAGAACCGCAGCGTCGACGGCCACGTAGACGATCCACAGCACGAGACCCGCCGCAGCGAGCAGGAAGTGCGCGAACACGATGGGCGCGGGCAATCTGCTGGTGGTACCCGCCTTCGCACCTCCCCCGGCGATCCATTTGCCGAGCAGGACGAACCCGCCGAGGGCGGTGATGATCCAGCAGACGAGTGCGACGATGGCCATGATGTTGTCTCCTTGTATATAAGGGCTGGTTGTACGGACGGGCTGGTACGGACGGGCTGGGCTGGGTAGAGCTGGGGCCGGGTTGCGGGCCCCTTGATGCGCGCCGCCTCGATGCCGAGGGCTACCGAGGCGAACGGGTTCCGTCAGTCGCGACGTTCGAAGCCCTCAGCCTGAGTGGCTTCATCGACGACTCGGACGCCGTACCGATATGCGAGCTTGCCGCCGAGGGCGCCGGCGACGGTCAGCACGATGAGGCTGACCACGGTGAGGCATAGCTGCCCGGCACCGACGGTGCCGTCTGTGCCGGAAGTCGCACGCCACCAGAAGTTTCCGGCGAAGGCGAGCGTGACCACCAGCATCAACGACATGTGGATCAGTGCCGTGCGCTGAGCAGCGGTGCCGACCGGGATCGACAGCAGGTCGAGGAACCCGACCGTGGCCGCCGCCAAGGCTCCGAGAACACCGACTGCGATCAGCCACAGGGCACCGCGACTCAGGAACGCCGGGTCGTCGACGATGCACGAGCCGACGTCGAAGACGAGGGAGGTGACCCACGCGCCTATCGGCACCGTCACCAGCATCGGATGGAACGGGTGTCCGTACGGCCCGGTGAGCATCGCGCTGACCGGCTGCTTCGCCTGGCTCATATCGGTTGGCATGGTGACTCCTCGGTGAACGGGAACGGGTGAGGGATCCGGCGATCAGCCGGGCCGATTGCGGTTGCGCGTCAGCTCGAGGAACTCCCCTCTCGCTGGGCCGCTCTCGCGGAGCAACCCACGCAGCGCGGAGGTGGTGGTCCAGGTTCCCGGAGCACGTACACCGCGGATCGACATGCACATGTGCTCCGCCTCGATGAGCACGCCGACACCGCGCGGACGCAGGCTCTCCTCCAGCCAGTCGGCGACCTGCATCGTCAGGCGCTCCTGAACCTGAAGATCGCGTGCGAACAGTTCGACGACGCGGGCGAGTTTGGACAATCCGAGAATCCGTTTCCCCGGCAGATAGCCGACGTGCGCCACACCGCGGAACGGCAGCAGGTGATGCTCGCACAGCGAGGAGAAGTGAATGTCCCGGACCAGGACCAGCTCGTCGTAGCCGGATTCGTTGGGAAAGGTCGTCAGGTCGAACTCACGCGGCGTGAGCATCTCCTCGAAGGCCCCCGCCACGCGGCGCGGCGTCTCACTCAGGTGCGTCTGGCTCGGATCACGGCCGAGCGCCCCCAACAGCAGGTGAATCGCCTGTTCCGCCGCGTCGATGTCGATACTCGGCCGTTGCACGTCCGCGCGAGCATCCCTCGCGGGCGACGGCGCCGTCGTCGTGGTCATTCGTACGACCCTTCTAAAACTAATGCCTATGGTCATTGATTATAGAGACAATTAGACCACACCGATAGGTTTTACAATGAGAGGTATGAACGCACTCTCCGATCCGGAGCCCCAGCGCAGCATCGATGTGGCGGCGGTATCCGCCCTCGATGAGCCCAACCGCAGGCGGCTCTACGACTACGTGTCCGGCCGGGGCGGCCCCGCCACGCGTGACGAGGCGAGCGATGCGCTCCAGATCCCCCGTCAGACCGCGGCGTTCCACTTGGACAAGCTCGCCGACGTCGGGCTGCTCGACGTCGAGTTCGAACGAAGAACCGGACGGTCCGGACCCGGTGCCGGCCGCCCGGCGAAGCTGTATCGACGTGCCGAACGCGACATCCGGGTGAACCTGCCCGAACGCTCCTACGAGCTCGCCGGCCAGCTGCTCGCACAAGCTGTCGACGAGGCCGAATCGAGCGGAGAGTCGCCCCGTACCGTACTCGCCCGCCTCGCTTCACAACTCGGCCACGACATCGGCCACCAGACAGGAGGTTCCGACCGACAACTCCTCGAGACACTCGAACGATGCGGTTACGAGCCGCGCGTCGAGGCGGACGACATCGCGCTCGTCAACTGCCCGTTCCACAAGCTCGCCCGCACCCACAGACAACTGGTGTGCGGTATGAATCTCCACCTCGTGGACGGTCTCGTCACCGCGGCCGAGTGCCCGCAGCGGCACGCGCGTCTCGACCCCCGCGATGGCTACTGCTGCGTGCGGATCGGTACCACCACTGACTGACTCCGCCGCACGGAGCAACGCAGCGGTCGACGCAGATGCAAGAAGCGCACCGCCGGAGGCGATGCGCTTCTCACGGTGAGTCGGCGATCGTCCGACTCAGATGGACATCCGAATCTAGTCGACGCCGAAGTCGATCGCCGCGCGGTCGAGCGACTCGGACGCCGGGTCGTCGGGCTGGCCGCCCGCGATCGCCTGAGCGCCGCCGACCGACAGTTCACCGACGAGATCCGCAGTGGCTCCGCCGACGATGCCGAGCTCCGCGTACTGCTCGAGGCGGGCGCGCGAGTCGGCGATGTCGAGATTGCGCATGGTCAGCTGACCGATGCGGTCGGCCGGCCCGAACGCCGCGTCGCCGACTCGCTCCATCGACAGCTTGTCCGGGTGGTACGAGAGCGCAGGGCCCTCAGTCTTGAGGAAGTGGTAATCGTCGCCGCGACGCAGACGCACGGTGACCTCACCGGTGATGGCCGAGCCGACCCAACGGACCAGCGCCTCACGCAGCATGAGTGCCTGCGAGTCCATCCAGCGGCCCTCGTACATCAGGCGACCCAACCGGCGGCCCTCGTTGTGGTAGTTCGCGACGGTGTCCTCATTGTGGATCGCGTTCACCAGGCGCTCGTAACCGATGTGCAGCAGCGCCATGCCGGGCGCCTCGTAGATGCCGCGCGACTTCGCCTCGATGATGCGGTTCTCGATCTGGTCCGAGACGCCGAGGCCGTGACGGCCGCCGATCTCGTTGGCCTTCAGAACGAGCTCCACCGCGTCGTCGAAGGTCTCGCCGTTGATGGCGACCGGGCGGCCCTGCTCGAAGCGCACCGAGACGTCCTCGGTCGGCACCTCGACGTCATCGCGCCAAGCGGCGATGCCCATGATCGGGTCGACGACGTCGAGGCCGTGGTCGAGGTGCTCGAGCGTCTTGGCTTCGTGGGTGGCGCCCCAGATGTTGGCGTCCGTCGAGTACGCCTTCTCCTGCGAGTCGCGGTACGGGAGGTTGCGCTCGGTGAGCCACTGGCTCATCTCGTCACGGCCGCCGAGCTCCTCGACGAAGTCGGTGTCGAGCCACGGCTTGTAGATGCGCAGGTTGGGGTTGGCCATCAGGCCGTAGCGGTAGAACCGCTCGATGTCGTTCCCCTTGTAGGTGGAGCCGTCGCCCCAGATGTCGACGCCGTCCTCCTTCATCGCACGGACCAGCAGCATGCCGGTCACGACGCGGCCGAGCGGCGTGGTGTTGAAGTACGTCTTGCCTGAGCTGCGGATGTGGAACGCACCGCACTGCAGCGCGACGAGGCCCTCTTCGACGAGCGCCGCACGGCAGTCGACCAGGCGGGAGATCTCAGCACCGTACTGACCTGCACGACCGGGCACCGACGCGATGTCCGGCTCGTCGTACTGACCGAGGTCCGCGGTGTAGGTGCACGGGACGGCACCCTTCTCGCGCATCCAGGCGACGGCGACGGTGGTGTCCAGGCCGCCCGAGAAGGCGATCCCGACACGCTCACCCGTGGGCAGAGAGCTCAACACTTTCGACATACGTCCAGCTTAAACAAGGGTTCGGCGCCGGGACGAATCCCGGTCGGTTTGGTCGGGCGCGGATTCCCGCAGATCGTCGGAGCCGTCCGACATACGGCCGGCCCGCGGTCGGCCCCGGCAGTACGAGCTTCGGCGACGTGACGGTGGGTTTCGCCTCGCGTCCTCGGCGTGCGCATCGGTCGCGGCTCAACCGATCGAGGACGCTCACTACGCTGACGGGTCATGACAGCTCAGCAGTGGCAGGCATCATCTTCCGGGCTCGACGGATTCGTGCTCGTCGAGCACCAGCCCTCCGCTCCCGGGCCAGGACAGGTGCGCGTCGACGTCCATGCGGCCGGGGTGAACCCCGCGGACCTGAAGCACGTGCGCCGGACCGACCCGGCCGACTTCCCCGTGCCCGTCGGGTACGAGATCGCCGGGGTGGTGACGGCGGTCGGGCCCGGGGCGGTCGGCGGGTCCGGCGAGCTGTCGGTCGGCGATCGGGTGGCCGCCTTCCGCGTCCACGGCGGGTACGCGTCAGAGCTGACTCTCCCTGCGGAGAAGGCATTCGTGCTGCCGGACACCGTCGACCACATCACCGCAGCCGGTCTGTTGCTGGCCGGGACCACCGCCGCGGACATGCTGCACCGCAGCGGCGCGACGAGCGGCGACACGATCGTCGTCCACGGTGCTTCCGGCGCGGTCGGGGCCACCCTGCTGCAACTCGCCGCACACGCGGGCGTCCGGGTGATCGGCACCGCGAACCCGCGGCGTCTGGATGCCGTTCGCCGTCTCGACGCGGATGCGGTGCCCTACGGCTCCGGCCTGCTGGATCGACTGCGCACGGCGGCACACGGCGAGATCACGGCGGCACTCGATCTGACCGGTACCGATGAGGCGATACACGCGTCACTGCAGCTCGTGGCCGATCAATCCCGGATCATCACCGCCGCAGCGAAGGCCGCCGCGGACGAGCACGGGATCGTCGCCGTCGCAGGTCTGGACCCGCGGAGCACCGCGTATCGGGATGCCATGCGCCCCATACTGATCGACCTCGTCGCGACCGGCGAACTTGAGGTTCCGATCGCGCGGACGTTCCCGCTGGCAGACGCCGTCGACGCACTTCGTCTAGTCGCGAGCGGGCGCGCCGGAGGCAAGGTCGTGCTCACCGTTCCGCGATGACCGACGCTCGCATCACCAACCGGTTTCTCACTGCTCTCGGCCGTCGGATCGAGACGGCGCCGCATACGTGTCGGTGATGCGAGGACCGTTCAACAGGGACTCGTCAGGGCACGAGAATCGGCAGCGCGGCAGGCACGATGGTGACGGTCACCGGCGGTTCGCACAGGTAATCGCCGTCGGCGTGAACCGGCACGGAGCGGTCGAACGACAACTCGACCGTCCGGTTCGCGGTCAGCATGTCCACCTCGGGTCGGCCGACGTGCGATCCGGTCTTCGCCTGCTTCATCAGGCTCGCCAACCGGTACTTGGAGCGGTCGCCGTGCAGCAGCATGATCTGCATCTCGCCGCCCTCCACGGACGCGGACGGGACCATCCGCAGGCCGTGTCCGTAATCGCCCGAGTTGGCGATCACCAGCATGTGCGCACGCGCCGACCGCCGTTCGCCGTCGACGGTGACCGTCGCCGTGACGGGCTTCCACCGCACCGCCGCCAGCAGCGGCGCGACGCGGTAGGCGATCGGCCCCATCCAGCGGAGACGGTTGATCAGCTCCGTCGCGACCGAGTCGAGGCCGGCGTACACATTGCCGACGGCGATCGACGTGCCGCCGTCGGGGCGGGTCACCTGGAAGACGTCGATGGACCGAGTCGATCCCCCGGCGATCGAGGCCGCGATTCCAGCCGGATCGTGGGGCAGCCCCATGTGCCTGGTGAGGTCGTTGCCACGGCCGGCGGCCGCAATGCCCAGGCGCGCACCCGGGACCGTCATCACACCTTCGGCGACATCGCGCACATGACCGTCGCCACCGACCGCTACCGTCAGCGCACCGGTGCGCGCGGATTCGGCGCCGACCTGCGTCGCGTGCTCGGACGACTGCGATTCGACGACCGTCACCTCGGTGACCCCGAGTCGGGAGAGTTCCTCGGCAACGGCCGGCCACTGCCGTTTCGCGGCGCCACCGCCCGAGACCGGGTTCACGACGGCGGTCACCGTGGGCCGTTCTCCGTTGCGTTCGCTCACGGCAGCAGAATGCCCGGATTGAGGACGCCGTTCGGGTCCAGGGCTCCCTTGACCGCGCGCAGCGCCCTCACCTGCACGTCGCCGATCTCCTCGAGATAGGTCGACTGGTGGTCGGTGCCCACGGCGTGGTGATGGGTGATCGACGCGCCGGCGTCACGGATGGCCGCGTTGGCCGCCGATTTCGCCTTCGACCACTGCTCCTGCGGATTCTCGAGCGCGTTCGAGATGACGGTGAAGTACAACGACGCGCCGGTCGGGTACACGTGCGAGATATGGCACATGACGACGGCCGGAGTGCCCTGCTCGCCGAGTGCGCCGGTGACCGCTGCCGTGACGTCCGCCTTGAGCTGCTCGAGGTTCGACCAGAAGGTCACGGTCTCGAGCGTCTCGACCAGCGCACCGGCGTCGAGCAGCGGATCGCGCATGTAGGGGCCGCGGAAGCGGCCTTCACGCCAGTGCTCGCCGGGTTCGGTGCCGAGTGGCGTGCCACCGAGATCCGTGAGGCGGGCGGTGACGTACGTGTCGCGGCACTCGACATCGGCGTCGTCTCCCTCGAAGCCCACGACCATCAGGCAGCCGCCGGTCGGAGCGGAGTCCGAGGTACTCCCCGCCGCCGACGGGTTCGCCAAGTTGAGTCCGGTCTCTGCCTCGTCCGACAGACGCAGGACCGTCGGCTTCACAGCCGACTGGGCGAGCGCCCGCATGGCGGCCGCCCCGGAAGTGAAGTCGGGGAAGTGCCAGCCGTAGAAGCGCCGGGCCGTGGGCACCGGGTGCACGTGCACACGGACCGTCGTGACGACACCGAACGTGCCCTCACTGCCGAGTACCAACTGCCGAAGGTCCGGCCCCGCAGCCGATTTGGGGGCGGTGCCGATCTCTGCGACTCCGCCCGGAGTGGCCAGGGTCAGTCCGACGACCATGTCGTCGAAACGCCCGTAACCGATGGACGACTGTCCCGCCGACCTGGTCACGGCACAGCCGCCGATCGTCGCACCTTCGTACGACTGCGGAAAGTGCCCGAGTTCGAAGCCTCGCTCGGCGAGGTACCGCTCGGCGTCGGGCAGGCGGGTGCCTGCGGCGAACGTGGCGATCTGCGAGACCTCGTCGAGATCTACCAGCCCGGTCATCTGCCGCAGGTCGAGGCTGATCACCGGCCGTGACCGATCGGGGACCAGCCCACCGGTCACCGTGGTGCCACCGGCGAAGGGGCTCAGGGCGATGCCGCGCTCGTCGCACACGGCGAGTACCGCTGCGACCTCTACCGCGGTGTTCGCCACGACGACGGCGTCGGGAGCATCGCTGCCGTCACCGTCGCGGAACTTGAGGAGGTCCGGCGTGGAGTATCCGCGGAGCCGGGCGCTGCGCACGGAGTCGTCGGTCTCGACTCGCGCCCCGGTCGTTGCGAGTGCGGCGAGCGCGTCGGCGTCGAGCCGCGACTCGGGGATCGTCAGTTCGGCCGGGTTCGGTGCCGGCTCATCGATGCCCAGCATGGTCAGTGCCTTCAGTACCGACTCGGACAGCTGCATCTGGTCGTTCGGGTTCCCCCACCTGCCGGGAGTGAAGTCGACGACGTCGACATCGGTCTCGCGCTGGGTCATTCTCGGCCTTCCGTCGAAGTATGCTGATACAGTTGTACATGTGATGTCGCAGCAACTCAACAGTGAATCGCCACCGGCCAAACGCCCGGCGGCCAACGCCATCAGCGAGGACACCATCCTCGACGCTGCAGCGGCATTGATGTCGGCGATCGGCATCCGCCGGACCACCATGGCCGACGTCGCCCGGAGCGCAGATGTGTCGCGCGCCACACTCTATCGGCATTTTCCGAATGTGGAGACCCTTGCCGCGCAGGTCACCACCCGTGAGTTCACACGCATCGCAGCGACCGCGCCCGTCACCGACGATCCGGAGACCCGGCAGTCGATGGTCCTGACGCTGGTCCACCTGGTCCGCGAAGCACGCCGCCACCCGCTACTGCGGCGCATCATCGAACTCGATCCGGAGTTCCTGACGCCGTACCTGCTGACCCGCACCGGCCGGACGTCGCGGAGTCAGCTCGCCGCCCTCGAGGATGTGGTCGGCCGCGGCCAGGCGAACGCCGAGATCCGCGCCGGCGACACCCGTCGCATCGCGACAACCGTCCTGCAGATGGCGTGGTCGTTCGCACTGACCGGGCCCGTCTTCACCGACCCCGAGAACATCGACGAACTCGACGCAGAACTCTCCGACCTCCTGGAAAGGTACCTTCGCCCATGAGCAGCCGCCCCGCAGACGACTTGTCGTCGCATCCATCGATCGATCCGGCGTCGCTCCTGTCGCCTGCGCGCCGCACCGCCGACCTGGCACGACTGTCCGAGTCACCCGAGGCCGACGTCGTGGTGATCGGCGGCGGTGTAACCGGTGCCGGCGTAGCCCTCGACGCGGTGTCCCGCGGCCTGTCGACCGTGCTAATCGAGAGCCGTGACCTGGCCTTCGGCACCAGCCGGTGGTCGTCCAAACTCGTGCACGGCGGACTCCGTTACCTCGCATCGGCCGCAGTCGGCATCGCCTACGAGAGCGCCGTCGAGCGGAACGCCCTGATCCGGAACATCGCACCGCACCTCGTGCATCCGCTGCCGCAAGTGGTTCCGCTGCTCGACGACGTGTCGTTCGTCGATGCCGCGATCACGCGTGCGGGCTTCCTCGCCGGAGACGCACTGCGGATAGCCGCGCGCACACCGTCGTCGACGCTCGCCCGGTCGGGCCGGATCCCCGCGGCTGAAGTGGCGGCACTGGCCCCGACCGTCAAACGGGAGGGGCTGCGCGGCGGCCTCCTCAACTGGGACGGACAGCTCAACGACGACGCCCGCCTGGTGGTCGGCATCGCACGGACCGCCGCCTCGCTCGGCGCCACGGTCCTGACCCACGCCCGAGCCGACCAGGTGACCGGAACATCGGTCACCGTGACCGACGAACTGACCGGTCGCAGTTTCGACGTGCGCGCCAGATCGGTCGTCAACGCGACCGGCGTGTGGTCGGCGCAGGTGGACTCGTCGATCGCGCTGCGCCCCAGCCGAGGTACGCACCTGGTGATGAGTCAGGACAGCTTCCAGGGACTCCGCGCCGGCCTGACAGTGGCCGTCCCCGGGCACTTCGGCCGGTACGTGTTCGCCCTCCCGCAGCCGGACGGAAGCGTCTACGTCGGCCTCACCGACGAGGAGACATCCGGCGAGATCCCCGACGTTCCGCAGGCGCAGGAGTCGGAGATCGACTTCCTGCTCGACACCGTCAATCTGGCGCTCGGCACTCCGCTGACCCGCGACGACATCCTGGAGACGTTCTCCGGTCTGCGTCCACTCCTCGACTCGGATACCGGTGCGACGTCCGACGTGTCCCGGAAGCATGCGGTTCTCACCCGGGATGACGGCCTGGTGACGGTGGTCGGCGGCAAGCTCACCACCTACCGGCGGATGGCCGAGGACGCCGTCGACGCGGCGCTCGCCACCTCGGGGCTGTCGGCGACGCCCTGCCGAACGCGCACGCTTGGACTGGTGGGGGCCCCGTCGATGAAGGATCCGGCCGCGAACGATCCGGCCGCGGCACTCGCGAAGGTCGCCGCGCCGCGACGTCTGGTCGCCAAGTACGGCACCGAGGCACCCGCCGTCCTCGCACTCGCGGACTCCGATCCGACACTCGCCGCTCCGGTTGCGGACGGCACATCGATCACCGGCGCCGAACTCGCCTTCGGCGTATGCGCCGAAGGGGCGGTCACCGTCGGTGACCTGCTCGAGCGACGCACTCGCCTGTCATTGACGCCACTGGTCGCCGACGCAGCCCGACCCTCGGCGGCACACGCCGTCGACACCCTCGCCTGACGCGGCCGACCGGTCGTCCCTCGATCCAGGACATCAGTCCGGCAGCATCGGGGCATCCGCCCCGTGATTGCGGTACATCAGCGCACCCCGGGTGACGGCATCGCGCCCGAACCGTCCCCGCAGCCGATCGACGGCCGCGTCGAGGTCGGTGGAGGTATCCGGCGCGAGCGTGCCTCCCGGCGGAGCCGGACTCTCGTCGAACGGGAGGGTCAACTGCACCGCACCACGTCCGGCGAGATTGGTCAATGACAGCCCGATCAAGCTGCAGCCCCGGTCGCGGATGAGCGGCATCGCGTCCGCGAGCAGGCCGCGCGCGACCGTTAGAACGACCTCCGTGGAATCGGTGGGCTCGGCCACCGAGCGCGACCGGGTGACGGACTCGAAATCGTTGAACCGCACGCGCAGCACCACCGTCCGCGTGAGCCGTTCGGAAGTGCGTAACCGCAGGCCGAGACGATCGACTATCGCGAGCAGCGTCGACTCGATCTCGGAACGGTCCTTGATACGCCGCCCCAGTGCACGCTGGGCACCGATCGAACGACGGCGTCTGCCCGTCTCCACGCGCCGGGGGTCACGTGCCATCGACAGCGCGTAGAGGTGCCGTCCGGCACCCTTGCCCAGGAGCGAACTCATCCGGTCCTCGCCGGTCTCGGCGATCTGCCCGACGGTGCGGATCCCCGCATCGTGCAGACGTGCCTGCGTCTTGGCGCCCACACCCCATAATCGGCCGACCGGGAGCGGGTGAAGGAACGCGAGCTCGCCGCCCGCCGGAACCTCGAGCAACCCGTCGGGCTTGCCGACGGCACTCGCCACCTTGGCGAGGAACTTGCTGCTGGCGGCCCCCACGGTGATAGGCAGACCCACCTCCGTCCGGACCCTCCGGCGAAGCCGCTCGGCGATCTGCACCGGCGAACCGCTGATCTTCCGCAGTCCGGCGGCGTCGAGGAAGGCCTCGTCCACGGAGATGCCCTCCACCAGCGGCGTGATGTCGTGGAACACGTCGAACACCGCGCGTGAAGCATCCATGTAGGCGTCGAACCGCGGGGGCATCGTGACTGCGGCGGGGCACAGCCTGCGGGCCTCATGACCGGGCATCGGCGAGCGCACGCCCACGGCCTTCGCCTCGTAACTGGCCGCGAGCACCACCCCACCGCCGACCAGCACCGGCCTGCCACGTAGTTCCGGGTGATCCCGCTGCTCGACCGATGCATAGAACGAGTCGAGGTCGGCGTGGAGAATGGATGCTTGCTCCCGCGCTCCCCGCTCGACTCTCATGCCCGCATCATGGCACCTGGGTCCGACAGTCCCGCCCCGCGAAACCCCAGCGCAGACCGCATGACAATTGTCATGCCGATCCCGTGCAGACCTCATGCGAACCGATGACTCAGCGCACTACTGGCCACGCTCGCCGCCGACGAGGCTGGAGCCATGAATACGACACGAGATCCCGACACCGCCGCACACCGGTCCTCCTCGTCCGGTGGCGCCGCACCCCGATCCACTCGACGAGCACCCGGATTCCGAGAGGCATCCCTGCACGATCTGCTGATCGACAGCTGCCGCATCGGCCCCGCACCGACGCGGTCACGCGAGGTGTTCGTCATCACGGTCAGCCTGGTCCTGAGCGCGGTCGTTCTCGGTGTCCTCGGAGCGTCGGCGATCGGCTACATCGGCGCGTACATCATCATCGCCGTCTACCTCGCCGGACGCTGGATCTACGGCGAACGCAAGGTCTGGACGAACCGATGAGCCCGGTGATCTCCGCCCGCGGCCTGCACCGCTTCTACGGACACGGCGAGAGCGAGTACCACGCGGTGCGCGGCATCGACCTCGACGTCGAGCAGGGCGAGGTGTTCGCTCTGCTCGGCACCAACGGCGCGGGAAAGACCTCCACCCTCGACCTGCTCGAGGGCCTGGCCGCTCCGGACGAGGGCGCCATCGAGGTGTTCGGCCTCGACCCGTTGCGGGACCGCCGGAAGGTCCGGCCCGAACTCGGCATCATGCTGCAGTCCGGTGGGCTTCCCGCCGAACTCACCGTCGCCGAGACGCTCGAGATGTGGCGCGGCACCTGCAGTCACCCGACGACGACCGACGACGTGCTCGGCAAGGTCGGACTCCTCGGTCGGGCCGACGTCCGTGTCGGATCTCTGTCCGGTGGCGAGAAACGACGGGTCGACCTCGCCTGCGCTCTCCTCGGCCAACCGCGGCTGCTGTTCCTCGACGAACCGACCACCGGACTGGATCCGGAGAGCAGGCGCGCTACCTGGCGTCTCCTCTCCGGACTGAAGGCGTCGGGCGTGACGATGGTCCTGACCACCCACTACCTCGACGAGGCCGAAGAACTCGCGGACCGGATCGCCATCATGCACCAGGGCGTCATCGCCCGCACCGGGACGCTGCGCGAGATCGTCGAAGGCCATCCGGCGACGATCGCCTTCGACCATCCGGGCGCCGCCCTTCCGCACCTGCCGAACCTGGAGACCGCAGGAACGCGCGTCACGGTCACCACCCACCATCTCCAGGAGGATCTCCTGACACTGCTCGCTTGGGCCGACCGCGAGAACCTGCTGCTCGCCGGGCTCACGGCGCGTGCGGCCTCACTGGAATCGGTGTTCCTCGACCTCGCCGGATCGAGCACCGGCGCCACCTCGTCTGACGAACCGATCGGAGCGAACCGATGACCACTGCCCAACTGCCGGACCGCGTCTCCACGTTTCGGCGTCGTCCCCTTTACTCACTTGCACGGGCCGAGTTCCTCCAGTTCCTGCGCAACAAGACCCTGGTCGTGACCGGTGTGGTGTTCCCTGTCGTGATGCCGCTGGCGATCTTCTTCCTGGCGCGCGCCAACGGCGTCGACCGGAACGGCGTCGCCGCGACTTTCGACATGTTCGCCCTGTTCACGCTGATGTTCGTGCAGTACTACACGGTGCTGTCGATGGTGACGACCCGGCGTGGCGAGGGCGTTCTCAAGCGCCTGCGCACCGGGGAGGCCACCGACTGGCAGATCCTCGCCGCCCCGAACGTGCCGGGGGTCGCGGTGACCGCCGGCTCGGCACTCCTCGTGGCGGTCGCCGTGTGGGGAACCGGCGCACCGGCACCGGTTAATCCGCTCGCCATCGTCATCGCACTGCTCGCAGGCGCCGCCGTATTCGGCCTGCTCGCTCTGGCCACCAGCGGCTTCACCAAGAATGCCGAGGCCGCGCAGATCACGTCACTGCCGGTGATGGCGCTCGCGATGATCGGGATGGGCAATATCCGGGCGACCCTCCCCGACCGCGCTGCCGAACTGCTGGCATGGACGCCGTACGCCGCGGTCTCGGACCTGATGCACCTCGGCACGGCAGGCAAGGACGCCATCGCCGGCGTCGACGCCACGGCCACCGATTTCGCCGGGACGTTCAGCGAGATGGGCCGCCCGATTGCCACACTGATCATATGGACCGTGATCGCATTCGTTCTCGTCTACAAGGCATTCAGGTGGGACGACCGCGGGTGAACCTGACGCCGAGCCGGTGGCGTCGCATGTCCGACCGAGCCAAGTACCGCGCCTACACCAGGGCCTCGCTGCAAGGCGGCGTCGCCCTGATCGGCGTGGTCGCCGTCATCGCGTCCGCCGGACATCCGTGGGTGACGGTCCTGGTCGTCCTCGTCACGGTGTCGGGAGTCATCGGATTCCAGGGCAGGCCCGAGCTCACGGGTGCCGATGCTCCCCGGACCGACCGCGTACTCCCCTCGGTGGCAGGCGCAGGTCTCATCATCGCCTGGGCTGGAATCCTCGCAATCCGAGGGACCGATGTCGCCGACGACGAGACGGCCAGAGGCCTCGCGTGGTTCGCGGTCATGGTCGCCGGATTGGCGCTCATCGCGTTCCTGCCGCGACCGTGGCTGATCCTGCTGATCGTCGCGGTCGGCACGGGTTGCCTGTTCGGCCCCTCGGGCGATCTTGTGCGACAAGGCCTGTGGCTGTTCGTGGCGGCGGCGTTCTGCATGGCCACCACCCGTCTGTCGCTGTGGACGCTTCGCGTGGTCGACGACCTCGATGCCGCCCGTCGGACCGAAGCGAAGTTGCAGGTCGCCGAGGAGCGCCTGCGGTTCTCCCGGGACCTGCACGACGTGGTGGGACGTGGCTTCTCCACCATCGCCGTGAAGAGCGAGCTCGCCTCCCGCCTGGCTCGATCGAGTGCCGAGGGCACAACCGAGCGAGCTGCGGCCGAGATGGACGAGGTGAAGGTCCTCGCGGTCTCCTCGATGGAGGAGATGCGATCTCTGGTCCGCGGGTACCGCGGCATCGACCTCGCAGGCGAAGTCGCCGGCGCCCGTTCGCTGCTCGACGCCGCCGGATGCCGACTGCTCGTCCAGGGCGACCCCGCCGCTGTTCCCACGCCCTTCCATGAGGCCGCCGCCTGGGTGGTCCGCGAAGGCACCACCAACATCGTTCGCCATTCAGCCGCATCCGAGGCGACGCTCACGCTCGGCCCGGGCGCGATGAGCCTCACCAACGACGGTGCCCCGCCGGACCCCGGCGAGCGCTCCGGTCTCCGTGGCCTGGCCGAACGAATCGAGCCGCTGGGCGGCACACTGGAAACACACTCCGAGGGCGGCACGTTCTCACTTGAGATCCGATGGGAAGCAGCATGATTCCGGTTCTGATGGCCGACGACGAGACGCTCATCCGCTCCGCTCTGGCCACCATGCTCGACTTGGAGACCGATCTCGAGGTGGCGGCGCACGTGGAAACCGGTGAGGAACTCGTCGACCTCTGGCGCTCACGTGCGGACCAGGGACTCCCGACCGCTGTCGCGCTACTCGATCTGCAGCTTCCCGGAATCGACGGCATCGAGACAGCAGCACGGGTCCTCGAGCTCTCACCTGGCGCCGGAATCCTCATCGTGACGAGTCACGGACGGCCCGGCTATCTGAAACGCGCGTTGTCGGCCGGTGTCCGCGGCTTCCTGCCGAAAACCGCTTCGGCCACCACTCTCGCCACCGTCATCCGGACCGTCGACGCGGGCGGCCGGTACGTCGACCCGGAGCTCGCCGCCGAGGCCATCAGCACCGGCGATTCGGTGCTCACCGCCCGCGAAGCGGACGTCCTGGAGTTCGCCCTGTACGGGTCATCGGTCGAGGAGATCGCCGCGCGCGTGCACCTGTCCCCCGGGACCACGCGGAACTACCTGTCGTCCGCGATGGCCAAGCTCGGCGTCGCCAACAGATACGAAGCAGCCGTCAAAGCTCGCGAGATGGGCTGGATCTGAGATCCCGCACCCGAGATCCCCACACCCCGAGAGCACCCGAAATCGAGGATCACCGCACCCGACGCGCCCGGAGCACCACATCGCGCACGTGATGGCCGTTACCCGCCGGAATCGGCCGATCACGCGTCTCGTCGGTGACGACCTCCCATCCGTCCCCGAGCCGCTCGAGCACGTCGGCCGGCCACAGGAAGTTCTCCGGGTTGTAGCCGTGTGCTCGCACCCCTTCCAGGTCGTGCGCGGTCATCAGGAGCGTGCCACCGGGAGCCACGGCGTCGAGGACGCGTCGCAGGATCGTCTCGTCGCTCCGGGCGATGCCGAAATAGCTCATAGTGACCAGCTGATAGGTCGACGGCAGGGTTTCACGCGACACATCGAGGCGCAGCCACGTGATCGTCGGCCGGGAATCGGCTGCTGCGGCGCGCTCGATCGCGACGGCCGAGATGTCCACGCCGGTCACCTGCCAGCCACGGTCGGCGAGCCAGCGGACGTCGGCACCCTCCCCGGACCCGAGATCGAGGGCGGTACCCGGCTCCAGATCCGCGGCTTCGTCGACGAGCGCCGGGTTCACGTTCGTGGTCCACACACGATCCGAGGCCCGGTACAGCTCGTCCCAATCCTCGGCGGTCTCCAGAATGCGGTGTTCGTCGGTCGAGTCGTGGGAATCGTGTGAGTCGGTCATGAACTAGACGGTGCCACAACCCGGCAACGGTCACCGATGATCGCGTGCCGCGCGACGATGGCGGCCGCCGCCCGACCCAGGCAGACTGGTGGAATGACTTTCCCCGTACGCATCGGTGTTCAGCTCCAACCGCAGCACGCCCCCGAGTACAGCCTGATCCGCGATGCGGTGAAGCGCGCCGAGGACATCGGCGTCGACATCGCCTTCAACTGGGACCACTTCTATCCCCTGTCCGGTGAGCCCGACGGCGCGCACTTCGAGTGCTGGACGATGCTGGCCGCCTGGGCCGAGCAGACCGAGCGCATCGAGTTCGGCCCGCTCGTCGCGTGCAACAGCTACCGCAACCCCGATCTCCTCGCCGATATGGCGCGCACGGTCGATCACATCTCCGGCGGTCGGGTGATCCTGGGAATCGGCAGCGGATGGTTCGAGCGCGACTACGACGAGTACGGGTTCGAGTTCGGTACCAAGGGCTCGCGGCTGGATGCGCTCGGTGAGTCGCTCCCCCGCATCGAATCGCGGATGGCGCAGCTGAATCCGCAACCGACGCGGAAGATACCGGTCCTGATCGGCGGCGGCGGCGAACGCAAGACACTCCGGCACGTGGCCAACCACGCCGACATCTGGCACTCGTTCGTCGACGTCGAGACCTACCGGCGCAAGTCGGCGATCCTGGCCGAGCACTGCGCCGCAGCGGGCCGCGACCCGTCGACCATCGAACGCTCGGCCGAGCTCAAAGTCGACGGTGACGTCGACGACCTGCTCCGGTTCGGCGACGAGATCACCGCCGAGGGCGTCTCACTCCTGACTCTCGCCGTGAGCGGCCCCGACTACGACCTCTCGACCGTCGAGCGTCTGGTGAAGTGGCGCGACGAGCGTCTCGGCTGAGCCGACGACTCTGCAGGACTCTGTCAGCGGGGCCCGGGTCGGCTGCGCAGCGCAGCGCGTGCGGCCCGATACCCCGACATCCCGTGGACGCCACCGCCCGGCGCGGTGGCGGACGAGCAGAGGTAGACACCCGGAATTCCGGTGACCTGGGGGTTCGGCGAGAGGACTGGCCGAGCCACCAGTTGTCGGAGGCTCGACGTCCCGCAGTTGATGTCGCCGCCCACGTAGTTCGCATTGTGGCGCTGCATATCCGCAGCCGTGGTGACCATCGAATCGACGACCGTGTCCGAGAAGCCGGGCGCGCGGCGCTCCAACTCGGCGATGATCGACGCCGAGACGTCCACCTCGCAGCCGGCCGGGACGTGACAGTACGTCCACGCGAGATGAGTGCCCTCGGGCGCCCGCGTCGGATCGATCCGTGTCGGCTCGCCGCCGAGCACCCATGGCCGCTCCGGAACGCGACCGGCCGCGACGTCGCGCTCGGTGCGGCGGATCTGCGCGACGTCGTCAGCGAGGTGGAACGTCGCGGTCCGGGCGAGCACGTCGGGACGCACCGCCCACGGAATCGGTTCGCTGAGCACGAAGTCGACTTTGCACGCTCCTCCCCCGTATTCGAATCGGCGCAGCGCACGGGCGTACCGCCGAGGGAGACGATCCCCGAAGAGGCGGAGGATCATCTCGGGCGACGTATCGAAGAACAGATCGCAGTCCGTCGGAAGCTGACCGAGTTCGGTGACCGGACAATCCATCTCGATCGTTCCGCCGTGGTCGACGACGATCGCCGCCAGCGCATCGGTGATCGCTCGTGATCCGCCCTCGGCGATCGGCCAGCCGCTGACCGTGAGTCCGCCGAGCAGCATCCCGGCAGCCGAGGACCCCGGCGCGGAGAGCGGCCGCTCCGCATGCGCCGCGATACCGGCGAACACCATCGCCGCACGATGACCGCCGAAGGCGCGGGTAAGCGTGTCCACCGGCAGGACGGCGGCCGCTGCGAACCGCGACATCGCCCCCGGATGACGCGGCAGGTCCGGCATCTCGAGGACCTGTGCGGCGAGCGCGTGAGGATCGTCCGCATACCCGACGATCGACTCCCATCGGTGCGCATCCGATCCCAGTTCGATTGCGGTGTCGGCGTTCTCGCGGTGGATGGCCACCACCTCGCCCGCACCGACGTGACCGAGTGAGACGTCCGGCACGAGCCACCGCAGCCCGTGGTCCGCCAACTCCAGTTCGGCGAAGGCAGGCGACGCGAATCCGGTCGGGTGAACGGCCGAGCAGACGTCGCGCCGGATGCCCGTTCCCAGAGCCTCGTCAGTGCGCGTACCACCGCCGATGGTGTCGGCGGCCTCCAGCACGAGCACGCGCCGACCAGCCCGCGCCAGGACCGCCGCCGCGGTCAGACCGTTGGGGCCGGAGCCCACGATCACTGCATCGAACTCATCACGCACGGTTGCATCCCCTCCCACGCCTGACCGGGGTCGTATGCAGACGATAGATTGGACGCATGTCGTTCGCCCCCGCCCGGCGATTGCTGGCCGTCCTCATCGCCCTGTTCATCGTCCTCGTCGGATCCCTCGTGTCCGCCGGTTCCGTCGCCGCCAAAGCACCGTTCCGCCTTCCGACGCAGGTGGTGGATCCCGCCGGTGTTCTCGACGATCGGCAGACCGCCCGCGTGCAGGGGGCCGTCGACGACGTCGATGCCGCGCACCAGATCCAGTACTGGGTGGTCTTCGTGAAGAACTTCGACGGCATGGCGCCCGAGGAGTGGACCGAGCAGACCGTCGCGCAGAGCGACCTCGGCGCGCACGACGCGGTCCTGGCCATCGCCACGGACGACCGCTCGTATCGGCTGGTCACACCGTTCGAGATCGAGACTCTCTCGGACGCCGAACTCAGGTCGATCATCGACGACGACCTAGCTCCGCCGCTTCAGCAGGGACGCTTCTCCGATGCCGCGGTCGCCGTCGGCGACGGACTCGAGCAGTACGGCGGCGAGGAGAAGGCCTCGCGTACCGGCTGGATCATCGGTGCGATCGTGGTGGCGCTCATCATCGCCGGGGGCGTCTTCCTCTACCTCCGCAACCGGCGTCGGAGGGACGACGCGGAGGCCCTCGACAACAGTCTGAAGGACGATTCGTTCACCCTCGACCAGCTCGAGCGGCAGCCGCTCGAGGTCCTCGACCCGTGGTCGCGGGAGATCCTCACCGACACCGACCGGGCGATCGCGATCAGCTCCGACGAACTGGCTCTTGCCATCGACGAGTTCGGGGACGACGACACGGAGCCGTTCACTGCGGCGGTCGAGAACGCACGCGACTCGCTGTCGAATTCGTTCATGCTCCGCCAACGGCTCGATGACGGCCTCGTCACCGACCCGGACGAGCATCGCGAGGTGCTCGTGGAGATCATCACCACCTGCTCGGCCGCCGACGCCGCCCTCGATCAGCAGGTGGAGCCCTTCGACGAGATGCGCGATCTGCTTCGCGACTCCGGTAATCGGCTCGATGCCCTGGTGACCCGCACGGAGACCATCCGCGAGCGGATCCCGGCGGTCCAGGACCGACTCGATGAGCTATCGGCCGACCTCGGGGACAACGCATCGCGTGTCGCCGACAACGTGAACCTGGCCGGCGAGCACCTGCAGCTCGCCGCGGACAGCACTGACCAGGGACGCGAGGCCGTCCAGGCAGGAGACCGCCAGGGGTCGGTCGTCGGCTCCATTCGCACTGCCGAGAGCGCGCTCGACCAGGCAGAGAAGCTGCTGGATGCAGTCGAGGCAGCTGCAGCCGCCGACGGCACGCACACCGGCCTGCCCGCCCTGCTGGACAAGCTGCAGGCCGCCGAGGACTACATCGAGACGCGTCGCGGCGTCGTGGGCGCCCTCGCCCGGACACGGCTGTCCGAGGCACGCCGCCTCGCCGACACGGCGGCCGATCAGGAGGCCACCGACCCGGCCGCCTCCCGGGACACCGCCGCACACAGTGCCGACTTGGCGGACGAGGCTCTCGCAGCCGCCCAGTCCGACGTCGCCGAATGGCTCGACTCCCAGCCGACTCCCCCGCACTCCAGCTTCGGCGATCTCGGACCGGTCCTCACCGGCATCCTCGTCGACAGCGTGCTCAACGGATCGCTGCACGACGGCGGCTACAGCCACGACGGCCGCAGCCCGGCGTCGTACGGCGGCTCCTCGAGTTCCGGACGCATCGGCGTCGGCGGACGCTTCTGAGAGTCGCGACGACCCAGCGACAGCTCGCCCGGTGCTGGTGTCTGCCTTCTCACACACTCCTCGACTTTTAGTTAGATTCCCTAAGTATTAGGGTTTCTAATTGTGGCTGAGAACATTCCTCCAGAACTCGCGAGCGACCTGCGTCATTACCTGACGCGCCTCTACCTCGCGCTCCGCAGGCACAGCCCCATCAATGAACTCAGTGCGACTCAGTCGTCCGCACTCGCTACCTTGCTCGATCACGGCCCCATGCGCATGGGCGAACTCGCCGAACGCGAATGCGTCCGCATGCCCACCGCGACCAGCCTCGTCGACGTCCTCACCAGGGACGGTCTCGCCGAGCGGCGCCCCGACCCCGACGACCGTCGCGCCGTCGTGATCTCGCTGACCGATCAAGGACGAGCGCTGATCGCGGACATCCGCGACCGGCGTGACGCCACGGTGACGGCCGCACTCGAACAGCTGACGGCCCCACAGGTGGCCGCCCTCGCCGAGGCAGCTCCCGCACTCCGGGATCTGCAGGCTCGATTGGAGAACAATGACCGCTGATACCCGGCAGCCGAGCGAGCACTCGCTCACCGAGGCGTTCAAAGGACAACCGCGCACGGTGTGGGTCACCGCATTCGCCGCCGTCATCGCATTCATGGGCATCGGGCTCGTCGACCCGATCCTCAACAGCATCGCCGAAGCACTCCACGCACCCCACGAGAAGTTGACGCTGCTGTTCGGCGTGTACATGGGCGTGCAGGTGGTCGCCATGCTGATCACCGGCTGGGCTGCTTACCGATTCGGACCCAAGCGCACGCTCATCTCCGGGCTGACCTGCATCGTCGTCGCGGCAGGCGTGTCTGCCTTCGCCGGCGGCATCGACCAGCTCATCGCGCTTCGCGTGATCTGGGGACTGGGTAACGCGCTCTTCATCGCCACTGCGCTGGCGTTCATCGTCGGTCAGGCGAAGGGCGGCCAGCACGGTGCCATCCTCCTGTACGAGGCCGCCCTCGGCTGCGGCCTGGCGATCGGCCCGTTGCTCGGTGCCGTTCTCGGCGAATGGAGCTGGCGGGCGCCCTTCGCCGGTACCGCGATCCTCATGCTGATCGGCGCGGTCCTGTGCGCGATCATGCTGCCGTCCGACGAGCCTGCCGACCAACGGCAGCCGGTGAACGTCCTCGACCCGATCAAGGCCCTGCGCAACCGTGCCCTGCTGGTCAACTCGATCGGCTCGGCGTTCTACACCGGCGCCCTGTTCACCGTGATCGCCTGGGCGCCGCTCGCGATGGGTCTGCGCCCGATCTACGCCGGCATGATCTTCTTCGGGTGGGGTCTGCTGACCGCGCTCGCCGGCGTGTTCGTGGCCCCCGGCATCGCCCGCGCGATCGGCGACCGGGCCGGAGTCGTCAGCGCCATCACCGTGTACGCACTCATCATGGCCCTCGCCGCGATCGGCGTCGTCGCTGATCAGGTGTGGTTGATCGGCTTCGCCGTCGTGGTGTCGGGCCTGCCCTCCGGCGTGCTGAACACTCTGTTCACCGGGGTCGCGATGTCGGCTGTCGGCGAGCAGACTCCACGCTCGGTGGCATCGGCCGGATACAGTTTTCTGCGCTGGATGGGCGCAGCCGTCTCGGCCATCCTGGTCGCGTATCTGGCCGCATGGTTCGGCGAGTCGGCCCCGTTCTGGTTCGCCGCCGGATACTGCGCTGTCGCAGTCGCGGCACTGGTGGCCGCGAACGGTTCACGCCGTCAACGTCACGACGTAGACGACGACGCCGTGCTGGTCGGTGCCGAGGAGTTCTGACGGTCCCTCGAGCGGCGGTGGTCGTCCATCGGCAGACTCTCCGGTCGCCGGTAAGCTCGTGCCATGCCAACCGCATTGATCACCGGCGCGAGCCGTGGCGTCGGAGCCCAGGTCGCGCGAGCCCTCGCCCCGACGCACGACCTCCTTCTCGGCGGCCGAGGTAGCGCCGAACTCGACTCCCTCGCAATGGAATTCGACGGTGCAGCGACGTTTCAGGCCGATATCACCGACTACGACTCGGTCGAATCAGCCACCGAGGTGATCTCGTCACTCGACGTGCTCGTGCACTGCGCGGGAGTGGCCAGCAGCCTCGAGCACGTCGCAGACACGCCCGTCGACGAGTGGCGCCAGGTGCTGGAGACCAACCTCATCGCCGCCGCCGAGCTGACACGGCTCCTGCTTCCGGCCCTCCGGTCCGCACGAGGGCACGTCGTGTTCCTCAATTCGGGAGCCGGGCTGCGCGTCAATCCGGGCTGGACGGCGTACGCGGCCAGCAAGTTCGGGCTGCGAGCGCTCGCAGACGGCCTGCGCGCCGAGGAGCCGGAGCTGCGCGTCACGTCGATCTTCCCCGGCCGCATCGACACCGAGATGCAGCGCGACATCGTCGCCATCGAGGGCGGCACCTACGACCCCGGCCGGTTCCTGAAGCCCGAGACCGTCGCCGCGGCCGTCGCTCAGGCGATCGCCGCCCCCGGCGACGCGCACCCGGTGGATGTCGTGCTGCGCCCCCGGCCGCGCTAAGAGGGCCGGGCCGCCGCGACCGGACGCCTACAGGTCAGATCTGCCGAGAATCAGAGCTGCTTGAGGTCCGACGACTCCCAGACAGCGCGCATCGACGCGATCTTGCCGTTCTCGTCGAACACCATGATGTCGATCGGCGTGATCTCGAACTTCATCTCGGAATTGCCGGTGACCAGGGTGAACTCGAAGACTGCAGTGTCGCCGGCGATCCTGGTCCACTTCAGCGTCGCGTTCCGCGACTCCATGCCGGTGATGATTCCGTAGAACTCGACGAGTTCGTCACGCGTGCTGCGGACCGGTGCGCCGATCGGATCCTCGACGGTTGCGCCCTCGGCGAAGAGATCCGCCAGATCGTCCGCGGTACCGCTGGTGAGGTGACTGATGTACGCCTCGACGGTCGCCGAGATCTTGTCCGACAGAGTCGATGCTTGCTGGTCAGCGGTCATTACTACTCCCTGAATTGAAACGTGTTCTAGTCGGACACTAGCAGGGGCGCACCGGTGACCGCCGAGTCCTGGCACGATTACCGCATGGTCGTGCGCTCCCTCCTTCTGTTCGCCCTCGCAGCGGTCGCCGAGATCGGCGGCGCGTGGCTCGTCTGGCAGGGAGTCCGCGAGCACCGCGGATGGCTGTGGATCGGCGCGGGTGTCGTCGCGCTGGGCGCGTACGGGTTCGTCGCCACGCTGCAGCCCGACGCCCAGTTCGGGCGAATCCTCGCCGCTTACGGGGAGTGTTCGTCGCCGGATCGCTCCTGTGGGGCATGGCGCTCGACGGCTACCGGCCCGACCGCTGGGATGTGATCGGTGCGTTGATCTGCCTCGTCGGCGTCGCGGTGATCATGTACGTGCCCCGTGGGTGATGCTGGACGATCCGTGCGCGTGTCAGCGCAGTTCGGCGCTGCTCTTGCCGAGGATGCGGCGGGCGATGATCAGCTGCTGAATCTGCTGTGTGCCCTCGAAGATGTCGAGGATCTTGGAGTCGCGAGCCCACTTCTCGAGTAGCTGATTCTCCGAGAACCCCGCGGTCGCGCCGATCTCCACGGCCTTGTTCGTCAACTCGGTGACCGTGCGTCCGGCCTTGGCCTTCGACATCGATGCCTCGACCGAGTTCGGCTCACGGTTGTCGGCCATCCAGGCGGCGCGCAGGGTCAGCATCCAGGACGCCTCCCAGTCAGATTCCAGACGGATGAAATCGGCGACGGCCGTGTGCTGAGCTGCGACGGGACGATCGTAGTCGATCTCGTGGCCTGCCTCTTCGAGCATGCCGGCCACCTCGTCGAGTGCGGCGCGGCCGAGTCCGACCGCCATCGCGGCGACCACCGGGCGGGTGTTGTCGAACGTCTGCATGACGCCGCCGAAGCCCTTTTTCGTGTCGATCTCGGGCGATCCGAGCAGGTTGGCCGCGGGAACGCGTGCGTTCTCGAAGCGGATCACCGCGGTGTCGGACGACTTGATGCCCAGCTTGTGCTCCAGGCGGGCCACGTCGACCCCGTCGGTCGCCATCGGAACCACGAAGCTCTTGATCGCGGCGCGGCCGACGGACTCGTCGAGCGTCGCCCACACGACCACGTGGTCGGCGCGCGAGCCCGCGGTCACGAAGATCTTCTCGCCGTTGATGACGTAGTCGTCGCCGTCGAGTACGGCGGTCGTCGACACCGCCGCCGAGTCGCTGCCGAACGCGGGCTCGGTGATGGCCATCGACGCCCAGACGTCGGCGAAGCGCTCGAGCTGCTCGTCGTCGGCGACGGCCGCGATGGCCGCATTGCCGAGTCCCTGGTAGGGGACCGACAGCATGAGACCGACATCGCCCCAGCTCAGCTCGCGTGCATTGAGAACCGAGCGGAGGTTGACGCCGTTGACGGTCTCGCCCTTGTCGCCCTTATCCGCGGTCTTGTCCCCGCCGCGTGCTTCCTTGGCGATCTTGCCGAGCTCATCGAGTTCGGTCGGGTACTCGTGCTCAGCCTTGTCGTACTTGCGGGAGTTGGGACGGAAGTAGTGCTCCGCCGCGAGACGGGCGCGCTCGACCGTGGAGTTCAGCTTCTCCGGGAGCTCAAGATTGATTGCCATGCCGCTATCTTACTATCGAGTAAGTTTGTTTGTCGAGAGGTCTCGCGCACATCCGCGATACGGTCTGCACGTGAGATCGCACCCGACGTATCCGCCGCCGCGCACCGCGCCGCCGACCGAACTCGTGACCGGCGGGCGATACAACTTCGGCACCTACGACGGACCTGTTCCGTCCATCAACCCGCTGGACGCCGCGGGCGGGGGACTGCTCGGCGCCCCGCGTCGCGCCGTGCGCGATCTGGGCCTCAAGGAATGGGAGGCGTTCCAGCTCGGCGACGACGACTGGTTCGTCCTCGGCGCGGTGTACAACGCGAAGTCGATCGGGCTCCTCCAGGTCCTCGTGGTCGACAAGCACGCCGCGACGATCCGCCGCTTCGAGACCAAGCTGCCCACCCCTTTGCTGTCGGTGGCGCGCGGGCTGTCCGGAACCACATCGCGCGGGGACTTCTCGGGTCTGCGCATCGAGATCGGGAACGACCTCTCGAACGACGCGATCACCGTCGACGCGACGCGCGGCGCCGAAGGCGACTCCCCGTCGCTCTCGCTGCATGCCACCGGTGACGCCCGGAAGAAGTCCGCCGCGCACCTGGTGATCATCCATCCGTTCGGCGACAGCGATGCTCTCTACTCGCACAAGGCGATGATGCCGATGACCGGTTCGCTCGTCCTCGGCGACGACCGCGTCGGCTTCGACGACGACTCCTCGTTCCTGATCCTCGACGATCACCACGGCGACTACCCGCGGCCGATGAAGTACGACTGGGTCACCGCAGCGCGACGCGGGGCGACCGGCCGCATCGAGGGTTTCAACTTGACCGACAACCAGGTTCGCGATCCGGAGACCCACAACGAGAACGCCATCTGGATCGGCGATCGGGTGCACCGGCTGCCACCCGTCGACTTCGAGCGTCCGGACGGGCCGTGGGGACGGTGGAATATCCGGGATGCCGC
Source organism: Gordonia zhaorongruii (assembly GCF_007559005.1). GTDB lineage: Bacteria > Actinomycetota > Actinomycetes > Mycobacteriales > Mycobacteriaceae > Gordonia > Gordonia zhaorongruii. Next base: position 3,201,783 of record NZ_CP041763.1, read on the forward strand.
CGGAGCCGTGGACGTGACGTTCACCCCGACCGTTCAGTCGACCATGCACGTCGGACCCGCCAAGCTCCTCGCCGAGTACTACGCGCCCTACGGCTGGTTCGAGGGCGTCATCCACGGGGAGAGGGCCACTCTCGCCGTCGACGGCTTCTTCGGCGTGGGGGAGCAGAAGCGGATCACGATCTGATCTTCTCCGCCGTTCACGGAACGACGTTCACCATGCGGCCGGGCACGTAGATCACCTTTCGCGGCTCACCGTCGAGGAGCGCCGCGATCTTCTCGTCAGCGAGCGCGGCGGCGACGACCGTCGCTTCGTCGGCGTCGGCCGCCACGTTGATGCGACTGCGCACCTTTCCCTTGACCTGCACCGGAACCTCGACCGAATCCTCGGTCAGGTACTGGTCGTCCACCTCGGGGAACGGCCCGTGCGCCAGCGACCCCTCGTTGCCGAGCCTGCTCCACAGCTCTTCCGCCAGGTGCGGCGCCAGGGGAGCGAGCATCAGCACGACGCGTTCGACGGCGGCGCGCGGCGCGCCGTCCGGGTACGTCTTGGTGAGGTGATTTGTCAGCTCGATCAACTTCGCGACCGCGGTGTTGGTGCGCAGGTTCGCGAAATCGTCGCGGACGCCCTCGGTCGTCTTGTGCGCGGCCTTCAGCGTCTCGGTATCGGGTTCCGCATCGGTGACGCGCGCCGCGCCCGACTCCTCGTCGACGACGAGACGCCACACACGCTGCAGGAAGCGCTGCGAACCGACGACGTCCTTGGTGGCCCACGGACGCGACTGGTCGAGCGGACCCATCGCCATCTCGTAGACGCGGAGGGTGTCGGCACCGTAGTCGGCGCAGATGTCGTCCGGGGTGACGGAGTTCTTGAGCGACTTGCCCATCTTCCCGTACTCCTGCGACACCTCCTCATCGCCGAAGTAGAACTTCCCGTCCCGCTCGACGACCTCGTCAGCCGGCACGTAGACGCCACGCGAATCGGTGTAGGCGTAGGCCTGGATCATGCCCTGGTTGAACAGGCGGCGGTACGGCTCGACACTGGTCACGTAGCCCAGGTCGAACAGCACCTTGTGCCAGAACCGCGAGTAGAGCAGGTGCAGGACCGCGTGCTCCATGCCGCCGATGTACAGGTCCAGTCCGCCCGGATCGTTCTCGCCGTGAACCTCGGGGCGCGGACCCATCCAGTACGCCTCGTTCTCCTTGGCGCAGAGAGTCTCGTCGTTGGTCGGGTCGATGTAGCGAAGCTGGTACCAGGAGCTGCCGGCCCACTGCGGCATGACGTTGGTGTCGCGCGTGTAGGTCTGCACACCGTCGCCCAGATCGAGCTCCACACTCACCCAATCGGTGGCCTTGGCCAGCGGGGGAGACGGCTCGCTGTCGGAGTCGTCGGGATCGAAGGCGACGGGCGCGTAGTCGGCCACCTCCGGCAGTTCGATGGGCAGCATCGACTCGGGCAGCGGGTGCGGGGCACCATCCGCGTCGTACACGATGGGGAACGGCTCGCCCCAGTACCGCTGGCGGGCGAACAGCCAGTCGCGCAGCTTGTACTGGATGGTGCCGGTGCCGGTGCCGTCCGCTTCGAGGCGTTCGGTCATCGCCGCCTTGGCGTCGTCGACGTTCATCCCGTCGAGGAACCCGGAGTTCACGAGCGGACCCTCACCGGTGAAGGCGGCCTCCGCGATGCCCTCTTCCGAACCGATCACCTCGAGCAGCGGCAGCCCGAACGCGTTGGCGAACTCGTAGTCACGGGAGTCGTGCGCGGGCACCGCCATGATGGCGCCGGTGCCGTAGCCGATCAGCACGTAGTCGGCGATGAACACCGGGACCTGAGCGCCGTTGACCGGGTTGGTCGCGAAGGCGCCGGTGAAGACACCGGTCTTCTCCTTGTTCTCCTGACGCTCCAGATCGCTCTTGGCGGCGATCGACGCGCGGTAGTCGGCGACGGCCGTCGCCGGGTCGGCGGCTCCGCCGGTCCAGCGCTCGTCGGTGCCCTCCGGCCAGGAACCGGCGACGATCCGGTCGACCAGCTCGTGCTCGGGCGCCAGCACCATGTAGCTCGCGCCGTACAGCGTGTCGGGGCGAGTGGTGAACACCTCGATGGCTGCGTCCGCACCGGTCACCGCGAAGCTCACCTGTGCACCGCGCGAACGGCCGATCCAGTTCCGCTGCATCGTCTTGACCTTCTCCGGCCAGTCGAGCAGGTCGAGGTCGTCGATGAGGCGATCGGAGTACGCGGTGATCCGCATCATCCACTGGCGCAGGTTCTTCCGGAACACGGGGAAGTTGCCGCGCTCGGAGCGTCCGTCGGCGGTGACCTCCTCGTTCGCCAGCACGGTGCCCAGCCCGGGGCACCAGTTGACCAGCGAGTTGCTCAGGTACACCAGACGATGCGAGTCGAGGACCTCGTTGCGGTCGGCGGGGGACAGGTCGGCCCACGCCCGCCCGTCCTCGAGGGCGCGCGAGCCGGAGGCGAACTCCTCCACCAGCTCGGCGATACGACGGGCCCTGCCCTGGTCGGCGTCGAACCACGAGTTGTAGATCTGCAGGAAGATCCACTGGGTCCAGCGGTAGAACTCGACGTCGGTGGTCGCCACCCGGCGACGCTCGTCATGGCCGAGGCCGAGGCGTCGGATCTGCGCGAGATACCGCTCGATGTTGGCGTCGGTCGTGGTGCGCGGGTGCGTGCCCGTCTGCACCGCGTACTGCTCGGCCGGCAGACCGAACGAGTCGAAGCCCATGGTGTGCAGCACGTTTCGCCCCGACATCCGCTGGTAGCGGGCGAAGACGTCGGTCGCGATGAAGCCGAGCGGGTGCCCGACGTGCAGACCCGCACCCGACGGGTACGGGAACATGTCCTGCACGAACAGCTTGTCGGCGGCGTCGGCCTGCGGGCCCGCGAACCCGCTGAAATCACCGGACAGGGGGCCAACCGGATTGGGTGCGTTGAACGTGCCGTTGGCCGTCCAGTACTCCTGCCACCGGGATTCGATCTCACCCGCGGCGCGGGCCGTGTACCGATGTCCGGGCGCGGACTCGGCGGGGCGGCCCGACACAGGCTCGGAAGGGCGGGGCGAGGAATCAGCGGAAGTCACTCGACCAGGGTAAATCGTTCCTGTTCGGGCCTCAAAAGCGAGTGCGCCGACGACGCGCGGTTCCGGCCGACGGCAGCGCAGGTCGAATGCCTCCGGAGTGACCCGTTGGTCCTACCGGTTCGCGATTCGAAACTGCCTGACCTGGCGACGTACAGTGTTCATCGTGCAACTCCTGTCCATCGTCTCCGCGATCGTCGCGCTGGCCCTCGCTGTGCTGTGGGCGTGCGTCGGCGGTGCCGCGCTCACCGGACGTCTCAAGCGGAACCGCTGGTTCGGCGTCCGGTCGGACCAGACGATGAAATCGGAGGAGGCGTTCGCTCTCGGCAACAAGGTGGCCGCGCCGGGATTCCTCGGCGCCGCGCTGGTGCTGCTGATCGGCGGTGTCCTCGCGTTCGGTGGCCGGTGGGGCTTCGTTCTCGGCTTCGGCGCGGTCCTGGTCGGCCTCGTGATCGTCTCGGTGGTCGCCGGACTCGGCATGCGCATCGCCGCGACCGTGCCCGACGCGGAGGAGTCAGGCGGTTGCGGCTGCTGCTCGGGATCGTCGCACGACGCCGCCGCCGATCACGACGAGGGCGGCTGCGCCGACGACCCCGCGTCGGACTGCGGTGCATCCAGCTGCGGCTCCTGTGCGCTGCAGGGCATGTGCACCACTGAGGCGACCCCGGACGCGAAGACCACCGGCACCGCGCACTGAACCGATGCGGAAGCTCCTGGAGAAATCTCCCATCGACGGCTTCGTGCTGTCGATCCTGCTCGCGGTTGTGGTCGCGGCGTTCCTGCCCGCCGAGGGAGGGGTCGCCGAGGCCCTCGACTGGGTCGTCACCGGCCTGATCGCACTGCTCTTCTTCCTGTACGGCGCGCGGCTGCACCCACGTGAGGCGTTGGAGGGTCTGACCCACTGGCGTCTGCACGGCACGATCCTGACCTTCACCTTCGTCCTGTTCCCGATCATCGGGCTCGGCATCGCACCGTTGCTGGCGCCGTTGATCGGCGATGACCTCGCGCAGGGATTCCTGTATCTGACGCTCGTCCCGTCGACGGTGCAGTCCTCGATCGCATTCACCTCGATCGCCCGCGGAAACGTGGCGGGCGCGATCGTGAGCGCCTCCGCGTCGAACCTGCTCGGTGTGTTCCTCACCCCGCTGCTCGTGGTGCTCGTCATGAGCAATGCATCCGGCGTACACATCACCGGGTCGGCGATTCTCGAGATCCTTCTGCAGATCCTGGTGCCGTTCATCGTCGGGCAGTTGGCTCGACCGCTGGTCACGCCCTTCCTGAAGAAGTACGCGCAACCGACGAAGTACGTGGACCGCGGGTCCATCGTCATGGTCGTCTACGTGGCGTTCAGCGAGGGCGTCGTGTCCGGCATGTGGTCCGTGGTCAGTGCCGTCGACGTGATCATCGTCTGCATCGTCTCCACCGTGTTCGTCGGCGTGATGCTGGCGATCACCGCGTGGGTGCCGAAACGGATGGGGTTCGAACGCGTCGACGTCATCGCCATTCAGTTCTGCGGCACCAAGAAGAGCCTCGCAACCGGCCTGCCGCTGGCCACCGTGCTCTTCGCCGGCCCGGTGGTCAGCTACATCGTGCTGCCGCTGATGATCTTCCACCAGATCCAGCTGGTGATGTGCTCATGGCTCGCGGGTCGCTACGAGAAGTCCGACCCGGTTCTCTCCTGACCGGACCGTGACCGCCGATAGATCAGGAACCCGACCGACGCCAGCCCCACTGCGACCGCCACGTAGAGGGCGACCTCCGCGCCCAGCGTCGCTCCCACCCCGTACGAGACGAGCAGGACGGTCGCCGTCCAACTGACTGCGCCGATCGCGCTGGCCAGGGCGAACCTGGCGAACGGCATTCCGCGCGCCCCGGCGACGAGCGGAATCACGCTGCGCACGAAACCGACCCAGCGCGCCGCGGCGACCACGACGACCGCGTCGTTCGGATTCGGTGTCCGGTGCCTGGCTCGCACGGTGCGCCGCGCGATCCGCTTGCCCATCCGGCTCGCCGCCAACCTCGGCCCGAATCCTCGACCGACCAGGTAGCCGGTCCAGTCACCGAGGATCGCCGCCAGCCCGCAGCCGGCGACGAGTATCCCGATGTTCGGTGGGCCGATGGCGGCCAGCACACCGGCAGCGATGAGCAGGCCCTCACTGGGCAGCACGAGCCCGACCACGATCACCGACGTCTCCAGGTACAGCGCTGCGAAGGCGACCGCGTACACCGCCCCGGCCGGCGCCGCGTCGATCAGCGTCGTCAACCAGTCGGTGATGGATTGCATGCCTGCTGCAACGGCGCGGCCGTCAGTTGTCTTCCGGTCGCATCGGATACGTGGCGAACAGGGGCAGTGGCCACGGCTGTCGTTGCAGCACCCGCTGCCACACGTCCACCGAGGGAGCTGCGAGCAGGTCGGTCGGCAGCCCGGGTGCGACGATCCAGCTGTTCTCGGCCATCTCCTCCTCGAGCTGACCGGACTCCCACCCCGCATAACCGGCGAAGATCCGGACGCCGGACAGAACCTCGGAGAGCTCGTCGGGATCGGCGTCCAGATCGACCATGGCGACCGGACCGCGCACCTGGTGCAGCTTCGGCTGCCTCGCGACATCGATCCCGGTCTTCGCCACGCCCAGGCACAGGGCCGACGACGTACCGACCGGACCGCCGACGTACACGGCACGCGGACTGGCCGCGAGCTCCGCCCAGCGGGGCAGCACGTTGTGGACAGCGGCGTCGCTCCTGCGGTTCACCACCACACCGAGGGTGCCCTGCTCGTCGTGCTCGATGACGTAGACGACGGCCCGCGCGAACGTGGGACCCGACAGGGCGGTCGAGGCGATCAGCAGTGCTCCGGGGGCAACCTCATGCTGCTCGTGAGTGAACTCGCCGCCGGACACCATCTCATCATGACATCACAGGCGGGGGAGCAGGTTGCCGCGCGGCCGCCCGAAGCCTGGTCCGGTGATGTGACGTTCGTCGGTCCATCCGGCCGCAACGGTTCTCGTCGGTAGGATCGACGAGTGAGTTTCTGGGAGCAGGTCAAGTCTCCGGGCCTCCTCCGTCTGCTGGGAGTGCGCGTCCTGAGTCAGCTCAGCGACGGCTCCTTCCAGGCCGCGCTCGCGTTCTCCATTCTCTTCAACCCCGATCGGCACACCGATCCGCTGGCGATCGCCGGCGGGTTCGCCGTGCTGCTGCTGCCGTACTCGGTGCTCGGACCGTTCGCGGGCGCGATGCTCGACCACTGGGATCGCCGCCGGGTCCTCGTCTGGGTGAACGTCCTCCGAGCCCTGGCGATCGTGCTCGTCGCGATCACGATGAGCTCGGACGTTCCCGACACCGCGGTCCTGCTGGCGGCACTGATGGTGACCGGCTGCAGCAGATTCGTGTCGTCGGGCCTGTCGGCCGGACTGCCGCACGTGGCGAAGCCGTCGGTCATCATCGAGATGAACGCCGTCTTCACCACCCTCGGCGCCGGGATGCTGGCGGCGGGTGCCGCCGTATCGACGGTTCTCCGGATGATCTTCGGCGCCGACAACGGGGGATCGGGAGCGACCCTCCTCGCCGGATCCGTGTTCGCCCTCGCCTCCGGCGCGCTCGCGTCCACCTTCGCCGCGAGACGCCTCGGCCCCGAACGCCCGGACGGTGCAGGCCGCTCCGCTCTCTACTCGGTGGGGCACGGGCTCTCGCACGGGGCACGGGCGGTCGCCCGGCACCCGAGCGTCGGCATCGTCCTCAGTGCGATCGGGGTCCACCGGATCGTGTTCGGGATGAACACCCTGATGCTGTTACTGGTGGTGCGCAGCTTCGACATCGGCGGCCCGCTCGGTAAGGACGTCCAGGCGATGAGCGTCATCGGCGGTGTCGTCGCCGTCGGTGCGCTCCTGGCTGCGATCAGCACCCCGTGGGCGGTGCATCGCTTCGGCCGACGGCGGACGGTCGTGACGCTGCTGTGCGTCGGCGCTCTGGCCGAGATCCTCCTGTGGCCGCTCACCGCGTCGACAGTCCTCGTCGCAGCGCTGCTTCTCGGCCTGGTGGGCCAGACCGTCAAACTGTGCGGAGACGTCGCCATGCAGTGCGACATCCCCGACTCGTACCGCGGCCAGGTGTTCGCGGTCCAGGACGCGGTGTTCAACTCCGCGTTCGTCAGCGCGATCTTCGTCGCAGCGCTGATGATCCCCGCCGACGGGTTCTCGGTGCCGCTGATCGTCGCCGGCAGTGTCCTGTATCTCGCCGGTGCCGTGTTCGTGTGGCAGTCCGACCCGGTCGCCGTCGAAGGCCCCTCACGTCATGCGGTCGACCGCGAGGAGCGCATCCTCGACCTGCACTGACGGTCGGTGCGGCACCGGTCACCGGGAACATCCCGATCACGGGCGGGGGACCGGCCGGTGAGTGTCCGCGTATCCGTCCCCATCCGTGTCGGCCAGAACGGTGTCTGCCGTCCCGTCGCCATCGGTGTCGAGAACCGACTCGTGCGGCGTCGTCGTCGGCGCCGGCTCCCCGCGATCGCTGTCCGTCGGCGCACCGGCGACTCGAGCCCAGAGTCCGGATCCGTCATCGACGAAGCCGGACTCGCGTACTCCGTCATCGTCCAGATCGAGAACGGACCTGTCGGCCGCGCCGTCGCCGTCGGAATCCCACATCGCATCGTCGGTGCGATCGTCGCCGTCGAAGTCGAGCGCCACCGCGTCGAGTACACCGTCGCCGTCGAGGTCCAGGTCGGCGGGCGAACGCCACGTCGACAGGTCGTCGTCGCCGGTGCCGAAGCCGTACTCGATGACCGGGTCCATACCGGTAGGACGCCGGCCCGCACGCACGCGTTCCACAGGCAACCGGCGTGTCGGAGGGGCACGTCGGAGGAGCGCGTCGATCGCCCGGTTCAGTAACCCATCGTGCGGATGGTCGTGGCCAGTTCGTCGAGCTGCTCGCGCCGCACGTCCAGGTGCGGGCTCACACGCAGCATCGAGTGCCCCGCCAGCAACGGCGCACGCCAGGAGTCGGCCGCGGTCACCAGGATCCCGGTCTCGAGAAGCTTGTCCCGGGCTGCGGCCACGTCGGCCGCCCCCCACCCGGGTGGAGCCGCGAGGGTGACCAGAGCGGACGGTTCGTCGACCGGCTCCATGACCTCCCAGCTGCCGATGCCGTGCAGCCGTTCACGAGCGATCCGGCCGATCGACGCGAGTTCCCGGAACACCTGCTGTTGACCCAGGTCGAGGATCTCGGACACCGCGGTGCCCAGGCCGAGCTGACCCGCGATGAACGATTCCGACGACTCCACCTCCACCTGCGCGAGCGAATCGGCTCGGACGCCGACGAACCCGACGCCACGCGGACCGGTGAGCCACTTGCGTGAGGTTCCGTACACGACGTCGGCTCCGGTTACCGTCGGCACGTGACCGACCGACTGCGCCATGTCGGCCACCACCGGCACGCTCGCGTGGTGGGCCACCTCGACGATCTCGCGAAGCGGCTGAACCGCGCCGTTCCCCGACCCGATGTGGCAGATGTGGATGAAGTCCGGCTGCTCGAACTGCAGCATGTTCTCGAGCGCGTCCACATCGACGTGACCGTAGACATCCGCCGACGGGAGCACGCGCACCGCGAAGTCCCGACGCTCGAACTCGTCGAGGTTGGGCCCGAACTCGTTCTTCGCGACCCACACGGTGGGCGACAGCGGCAACGTCCAGCTGTTCAGGATCGCGCGCAGTCCGGCCCGCGCGCTGTCGCGGAACGACAGCTCCTCCGGGGTGTGCCCGATGAGCGACCCCAGGTCCCGTCGGCCGCGCTGCAGCGCCTCCGCCTCGTCATCGGCGGCCACGTACGAACCCCGCACGGCCTCTTTCTCCAGGTGCAGGCTGATCGCCTCGATCACGGCCCGTGACGACCGTCCCGCCGATGCCGCATCCAGGTGCGCGATCGACGGCTCCGCCCGAGCTGCATGCCACTTTTCACCGAGTTCGCTGCAGTACATGCCCGCAAATCTACCCTCGTGCACGATCAGATGATCGGGTCGCTCCTCACGAGGTGGAGCCGGAACGCTCCGCCCACCACTTCTTCAACGCAGCCTCGGCCTCGTCGCGGGACAGGGGACCGGAGTCCAGGCGCAGTTCCTTCAGGTGGCGCCAGGCCTCACCGACGAGCGGACCCGGCGGGAGGTCGAGGAGATTCATGATGGCGTTGCCGTCCAGATCAGGACGAACGCGGTCGAGGTCCTCCGCCTCCTTGAGGACGGCGATCCGATGCTCCAGGTCGTCGTACGTCTCCTGCAGTTTGCGGGCGCGGCGGCGATTGCGCGTCGTGCAGTCCGCGCGCACCAGCTTGTGGAGCCGGTCGAGCAGCGGCCCCGCATCGGTCACGTAGCGGCGCACCGCCGAGTCGGTCCACCTGCCATCACCGTATCCGTGGAAGCGCAGGTGCAGGAAGACCAGTTGCGACACATCGTCGACGACGGCCTTCGGGTACTTCAGCGCCCGCATCCGCTTGCGCACCATCTTCGCGCCCACCACCTCGTGGTGATGGAAGCTGACACCGCCGCCGTCCTCGTGGCGGCGCGTCGCGGGCTTGCCGATGTCGTGCAGCAACGCGGCCCACCGCAGTACGACGTCGGGATCACCGGTCTCCAGATCGATCGCCTGCCGGAGCACGGTCAGCGAATGCTGGTAGACGTCCTTGTGCTGGTGATGCTCGTCGATCGTCAGCTTCATGCCGGGGATCTCGGGCAGCACCCGCTCTGCGAGACCGGTCTCCACCAGGAGGTCGACGCATTCCAGCGGATGCTCGCCGCAGATCATCTTGTCCAGTTCGACGCGAATCCGTTCCGCGGTGATCCGGTCGATCTGGGCGGCCATGTCGCGCGTGGCCGCCAGCACCCGATCGGTCAGACCGAAGCCCAGCTGGGACACGAACCGGACACCGCGCAGCATGCGCAGCGGATCGTCGTTGAACGAGTTCTCCGGAGCGGCCGGGGTATCGATCACTCCGGCCAGCAGGTCGGTGATGCCGTCCAACGGGTCGCAGAACTCCTGCTCGCCGTCGGCAAGCAAGCGCACCGCCATCGCATTGACCCGGAAGTCCCGGCGAATGAGGTCGCCGTCGAGGGTGTCGCCGAAGGTGACGACCGGATTCCGGCTCACCTGGTCGTACATGTCCGATCGGAAGGTGGTGATTTCCACCATGTGCTCACCGAACTGTGCGCTGAGGGTCCCGAAGTCGATGCCTGTGTCCCAGACGTTGTCGGCCCACCCTTTCAGGATCTGGGCGATCACGTCGGGCCGGGCGTCGGTGGTGAAGTCGAGATCGTTGCCCAGACGCCCGAGCACTGCGTCCCGTACCGAACCGCCGACCAGGTACAACTCGTGACCGCGGTCGGCGAACCTCGAAGCCAGCGGAGTCAGTACATCGCTCAATGAGCGAAGAGTCACGGCGGCCGACGCCAGCAGCCGGGTGCGGCGTTCGGCGCGAGCCCCGTCGCTCGTGCGGCTCCCCTGCGCGCTGTCGGTCATGGGATGAGAGCCTACCGACTGCGACATAGGGCCCGCCCCATCAGCCTGTTGGGCTAACAGACGGTAACGAGCGGCTAGCATCGGAGTGTGTCCGCCGAACCATCGCTGCACCATACGGACGTCGCCTCCGACGCTCCGGCAACAGGTGACGGCGCAGGACCGGCGAAGAACTCGGGAAACCCGCAAAGCGCGCGCAGCCGACGCAACCGTCGCGGCCGGCGGCGACGGGGTCGTCGGTCCGGCCGGCCCACCGAGACCAAGCGCAGCGATAGCACTGCGGAACCGGCCCAGGCGAAGACCGGCACCGACCAGGCGCCCAAACCGTCCGATCTAGCGGCACGCAAGCAGCGCGCCCCGGGAAACACGTCCAACTCGCCGGCTTCCATGCCGCGCAACCGTCGTCGCGGCAACCGTCGCACCGGTGAGCCCGACCAGGCGCCGAAGCTGCGGACTGTCCGGGAGACATCGGCGGGCGGTCTCGTGCTCTCCGATATCGAGGCCCCGTTCGACGACCTCTCAGCAGCTCTCATCGGCCGCGTCGATCGCCGCGGACGCACCATGTGGTCCCTCCCGAAGGGGCACATCGAGACGGGGGAGACCGCCGAGCAGACCGCGATGCGCGAGGTCGAGGAGGAGACCGGCATCGAGGGCACCATCATCGCGCCCCTCGGGAAGATCGATTACTGGTTCGTCAGCGAAGGCCGGCGCATCCACAAGACGGTGCACCACTACCTGCTGCGCTTCACCGGAGGCGAATTGTCCGATGAGGACTACGAAGTCAGCGAAGTGGCGTGGGTGCCGTTGACGGAACTGCCCCGCCGGCTCACGTACTCTGACGAACGACGTCTCGCGCGGACGGCAGAATCGGTGATCGCCGATCTGCGCAGTGACCCGAGTCGGTTGGCACAGTCGGAGGCCAGCTGCGTCCGCACCGAACCGAACGATTATGAGAAAGCCGCAGCCGCCCGCAATCAGCGCCGAAACGAGCCGCCGCCCCCGGTCAAGCCCCGGCGGCGCAGGAGGCGACCGCGGCGACCGGCGACCGGTGACAGCTGACCGCATGGGTCGCGGCGCACGGCTGTCCGCGCTGCTGACCGCGGTGGTCCTCGCATTCGGATTCATCCTCGCGTTCGCGAGCATCGAGCCGTCGAGCGCGTCGGCGGCCCCCGGAAACGGACCAGAGACCGGTTACGCCTCCGTCTCGCTGACGGATGTCACCCCGTCGACCGTCACCAGCTCCACCGGCCGCACGGTGACGGTGAAGGGCCGGGTCACCAATACCTTCGACCGGCCGATTCACGACGTCATCGCCCGCTTGCAGCGCGGATCAGCGGTATCGTCCACCGACCTTCGGACCTCGCTCGCCCAGGACTCCTCCGCGTACGGCGTGAGCACCCCGTTCCAGAAGGTCACCGACCGACTCGGCGCAGGCGAGTCCGCCGAGTTCACTCTCCGGGTCCCGCTGTCGGGCAGCGGACTCGAGGTCGATCAGGCAGGCGTCTACCCACTGCTCGTCAACGTCAACGGCACCCCCGAGTACGGCGGGCAGGCGCTCATCGGCGATTCGCACACCATGCTGCCGGTCCTGTCACTGCCATCCGATCGCGGGCGCGCCCGCAACTGGGTCGATCCGGCCACCGGCCAGGACCCCGTCCCGCTGCTCGGGCGAGACGGATCGGTTGCCGCCAACAACAGGCGGCCTGCCCGTTACACCTTCCTCTGGCCGCTCGCCGCACCTCCGCAGCAAGCGGGGGGTATCCTCGGCGGAAATACCGCCGACCTGCGTCTTCTCAACGATCAGATGGCGAAGTCGCTCAGTTCCGACGGTCGTCTCGGCTCGTCCCTGGAGGCACTCGAGACGGTGGCGGGCATCGACGAGTCCGGCGACCCCGACCGCGAACAGTCCGCGGCCCAGCGCCACGTGCGCGAAGCGATGTGCATCGCCGTCGACCCCAACCTGCTGCACACCGCGCAGAGCATGGCCGACGGCTACGTGATCACCGAGGACCCGGCCGACCCGGACGCGGACACGCGCGAGGGGAACGGCTCGGAGACCGCCGCGCGCTGGCTGCAGCGCCTGTCGCACGTCGCCTCCACCATGTGCGTCACCGCGCTTCCCTACGCGCAGGCCGGACTCGACTCCCTGCAGAGCATCGGCGACGAGGATCTGAACAAGTCGGCCATCGACGGTGCCTACGACGTCGTCGATCAGACGCTCGGCGTCACATCCGTCCGCGGCCTCACGGTTCCGGCGGTCGGGGCCCTCAGCGAGCGCGGTCGCACGCTGCTCGAAGGCGTAGAACGTTCCAGTGCCGCGGCGGTCGTCTCCACCTCCGTCGAGCCGTCGCCCGGTCGGCCCTCGGCATCCTCGCGTCTCGGGCGCTACGAATCCGGCGGATTTCCGCTGCAGACCTACGACCCGGGCGTGAGTGCCGCCCTCGGCGGCATGGGCGGCCAGCCCGCGGTCCCGACGTACGTGCCCGCATGGCAGCGTCCCGACCTGGCAGACGAATCGGCGGCCAGTCGACGGCAGACGGCTGCGGCGAGCCTCGCGTTCCCGATGCTCGACGTTCCGCCCCCGTCGACGGGCGACCGCTCCGCTGCCGACGACCAGGACTCGGTGACCGGTCGCAGCGCCTTCGTCGTCCCGCCCACCTACTGGTCACCGACTCCCGCGGATGCGCACGCCATCCTCGGCACGTCCGCCCTCATGGTGGCCTCCGGCGTCGCCGACCCGGTATCGCTCAAGGACGTCATAGGCGAACTCCCGCGAGCGTCGGGCGACGCGGAGCTGACCGTTCCCGGAGACGTCGACAAGCTCGCCGCGACCGGATACCCGCTGTCGTCCAAGCACCTCTTCGACGTGCGGCGCGACGTACGGCTCATCGGTTCGCTCCAGGACTCGTTCCGATCCGGTCCCGACCTGCCGTTCACGCCGCGCCAGTACCTCTGGCCCCTGCGCGGCGACATCCTCCGTGCGATCTCGGCGCCGTCGACCACCGATCTCACGGTGTACCGGACCGAACGTCCGCAGCGGCTCGCCGCAGTGGAGCAGACGTTGAGTCACATGCAGCAGTCGGTGTCGCTCCTCGACCCCGGGGGCCGGTACACGCTGGCCTCCGAACGCAGCCCGCTGCTGCTGGTGGTGCGCAACGAGCTCGCGCTCCCCATCAAGGTCCGTCTCGACATCACCGCGCCCGATGCGATCAGCGTCGGCGATATGGGAGTCGTCGAGATCCCCCGCCAGGGCACCCGTCAGCTGCAGCTCCCCACTCAAGCGTCGAGCTCCGAGCCGGCAACCGTCCGGATCGCACTGGTGACCGACAACGACGTCCCGCTGAGCAGCCCCGTCGATCTGTCCATCTACGCGAACGCGTACGGAAAGCCGTTGTTCTACATCACCATCGGCGCAGCGGTGATACTGGTCCTGTTGACGGCGCGACGCCTGTGGCACCGGTTCCGGGGCGAACCGGACAGGGCCGACGAGGACCGACCCGAGGCAGACGAGCGCGAACGCGAACTCGCCTCGGCCGGATACCAGCAGCGCAAGGCGGCCGAACGCGTCAGCGACGTTGACGAGCACGGGGACTCGGATGAGGGAGGCGTGGATGACGACCGAGCGTGAACAGGTGGAGAAGCCGTCCGACGAGAGCATCATGCGGACCGGCGGATCCATCGCGATCGCCACGCTGACCAGCCGGATCACCGGATTCGTTCGCACCGTCCTGGTGCTGGCAATGCTGGGTCCCGCAATCGCATCGGCCTTCCAGGCCGCGTACGTCCTGCCCGGCATGGTCGCCGAGGTGCTGCTCGGCGCGGTGCTCACCGCGATCGTGATCCCGGTGCTGGTACGCGCCGAATCGGAGGACGGCGACGGCGGCGCCGACTTCATCAACCGCATCTTCACGCTCACCGTCGTCATTCTGGGGGCGGCGACTGTCGTCGTCGTCATCGCGGCGCCGCTGCTCACCATGCTCAACGTCGGCGACGGCGAGGTGAACCGCGGTCTCGCCACGGCGCTCGCGTATCTGCTGCTCCCGGAAGTCATCTTCTACGGACTATCTGCCCTGTTCATCGCGATCCTGAACATGAAGGGCGTGTTCAAACCCGGTGCGTGGGCGCCGGTCATGAACAACATCGTTCAGATCACGACGCTCGTCCTGTACTTCGTGATGCCCGGTGAGATCACCCTCAACCCGATCCGGATGTCCGACCCCAAGCTGCTGGTGCTCGGTATCGGCACCACGCTCGGCGTGGTGATGCAGGCGGCGATCCTGATCCCGTATCTGAAGAAGGCCGGCGTCCAGCTGCAGTTGCAGTGGGGGATCGACGACCGCCTGCGCCAGTTCGGCGGCATGGCCGTCGCCATCATCACCTACGTGCTGATCCTGCAGGTGGGCTTGGTGATCACCTACCGCATCGCCGCCCATGCGAGCGCGGCCGGCATCTCCGCCTACGCGACGCACTGGCAGCTGCTCCAGCTCCCGTACGGCGTCCTGGGCGTGACGATCCTCACCGCGATCATGCCGCGACTGTCGCGCAACGCCGCCGCCGAGGACACCGCGGCCGTCGTCGAGGACATGTCACTGGCCACCCGCCTCACGATGCTGTCTCTGGTTCCGGTCGTCGCGTTCATGACCTTCTTCGGTCCCGCGATCGGCATCGCCATCTTCAACTTCGGCAAGTTCGACGCCGAGACCGCATCGCAGCTCGGTTCGGTGCTCGCATGGGGTGCTTTCACCCTCATCCCGTACGCGATGACTCTGGTCCAGCTCCGCGTGTTCTACGCACGCGAGGACGCCTGGACTCCGACGGCCATGGTCCTGGGCATCACCGCCGTCAAGGTCGGCTCGTCCTACCTGGGACCGGTTCTGTTCGACGATCCCGAACTCGTGGTCCGCTGGCTGTCGCTCTCCAACGGGCTCGGCTACCTGGTGGGTGCCATCGTCGGGCACATTCTGCTGAAGAAGGCACTCGGGGGCGCCAAGCTCAACGAAGTCGCACGGACGTCGCTGATCACCTTCGGCGTGTCCCTCATGGTCGCGCTCGCGGTCTGGCTCGTCGCCGAGATGACCGGCTTGGCGCGGATGTCGACGAACGCCGGGAAGATCGGTTCGGTCGTCTATCTGGGGATCACCGCGATCGTCGTGCTGGGTGTCACCTACTTCCTGCTGACCGCGCTCAAACTGCCCGACATGGTGTCCATCAGTCGCGCCGCCATGCGGCTGATCGCCCGATTCATCCCGTCGCTCGCCCCCGCTCCGATCCCGGAGGACGACGACGAGGACCCACGGACGATGACCGTCCAGATGCCGAGGATCTCGGGTGACGAATCGTTCCCGTACGCTGGACAAGTAGACGTCCGACGACGCTTCGACCGGGGAACAGCCACCTGGCAGGAGTACTCGGCGTACTCCGGGGGTGCGGCAGGCGAGACCACCGTCATCCCCGTCGTGCGTCCGGGTCGTCCAGTGCCTCCCCCGCATCGACGCCGTCCCGGGCCGTCGCATGCCGCCCAGTCGTCTTCACCGCAGCGTCCCCGAGGAGTACCGCCCATGACCAACGACGGCAAGGCCGACCGCCGGCCGTCGAACGATCCGACCCGTGCGGCGGCCGCGACGCCGGTCGCGCACCAGCGCGGGCCGCGTCTCGTTCCGGGGGCCGCAGTGGCGGGCGGCCGTTACCGCCTGCTCGAGCCGCAGGGCGGCACGCACGGCCTGGCTTTCTGGCGTGCCAAGGACACCGGTCTCGATCGCGAGGTCGGACTCACCTTCGTCGATCCCGACCAGAAGGCGCCGGCCCCCACCGACCAGGGCGCTCCGCCGGAGGGACCGCAGGCGATCCTGCACCGCACACGCCGCCTCGGACAGCTGCACACAGCCGGCGTGGCACGCGTGCTCGACGTCGTGCGCCACGCCTCCGGCGGCATCGTGGTCACCGAATGGGTCAACGGATCGACCCTGGCGGAGGTGGCGAAGACCTCGCCGTCCGCGACAGGCGCCGCACGCGCCGTCCGGGCTCTCGCGGCGGGTGCCGAGGCCGCGCACCGCGCAGGCGGCGTCCTGTCCATCGATCACCCGGACCGGATCCGCATCAGCACCGATGGCGACGCCGTGCTCGCCTTCCCGGCGATCATGCCGGGCGACGACCGGACGTCGGACGTCCGAGGACTCGGCGCGGTCCTGTACGCACTCCTCCTGAACCGGTGGACCCTCGATGGGCAGACCGGCAAGAAGGTGATCACGTCGGCCACCGCAGACCAGACCGTCGGCGGGATGCGCAGCGCACAGCCCGATCCGAAGAATCCCGCCCAGCCGATATCGCCACTCGATGTGCAGCCCGGGATCCCGTTCGAGATCTCGGCGGTAGCGACGCGAGCCCTGCAGGGCGACCACGGTATCCGCACCGCCGGGACCGTTCAGCACGTCCTCGATCAGGCGACGGTCGTCGACCTGAACACCGACATGCTGCCGCGCGTCGAGAACCGCGGCGCCCCTGTCTCCGTCGCGCCGATCAGCCGAACCCGGAAGGAACGGCTGCTCGGTGAGGGCGAGGCAGGAAAGCGGAACGGTGCCCTGCTCTGGGGAGCCGGTCTGTTCGTGCTGTTCGTGATCATCGCGATCATCGTGGCGGCGACCAACATGTTCGGCTCCGACGACAGTGCCGG
This sequence comes from Gordonia zhaorongruii, assembly GCF_007559005.1. Classification (GTDB taxonomy): domain Bacteria; phylum Actinomycetota; class Actinomycetes; order Mycobacteriales; family Mycobacteriaceae; genus Gordonia; species Gordonia zhaorongruii. The sequence continues at coordinate 3,219,038 of NZ_CP041763.1, forward strand.
AGACTTCGACACATTCCTGCCGCAGGAGTCCTCGAGCGCCCCCGCGCAGCCGGAGGCACCCGGAAAACCGGAACCGTCGGCACCGCCGCCTGCCGAGCCCATCGAGGCCCGCGGCGTCGCCCTGTTCGACGTGTCGGGGCAGCCGGCCGAATCGTCCCCGAACCTCGAGCACCTCCTGACCGGGGAATCGCCTGCCTGGCGGACCGACAGCTACCAGGGCTCTCCCGACTTCGCCGGACTCAAGGACGGATTGGGGCTCATGTTCCGCCTGAAGTCCCCGGGAACGGTCAAGTCGGTGACCATCGAGACGCCCACGACCGGCTTCGACGTCGAGCTGCGCACGGCGACCGAACGTCCGCGGAGTCTCGACGCAACGAAGCAGGTCGGCGGCGGGACCGTAGGGGACCGCAAGACCACCCTGGATGTGGAATCACCTGGCAAGGCCTCCTACTTCATCGTCTGGCTCACCTCGCTTCCGCAGGGACCCGGCGGATTCCAGGCGACGATAGACCGCGTCATCCTGCGATGACCGACCTTCCCGACGGTGCGGTCCTCTGCGACGACGGCCTCGTGCGGACGGTATGGGGCGCAGCGCCCGGGATGATGCGGGACTACTACGACACCGAGTGGGGCCTGCCCGTCTCGGGCGAGAGCGCCCACTTCGAACGCCTCAGCCTCGAAGGCTTCCAGGCCGGACTGTCGTGGGCGACGATCCTGCGCAAGCGGCCCGCGTTCCGGGAGGTTTTCCACGGGTTCGACGCCGATGCCGTCGCTCGCTTCACCGGCGCCGACGTCGAGCGTCTCCTCGATGACGCTCGAATCGTGCGCAACCGCGCCAAGATCGAGGCCACCATCACCAACGCGCAGGCGACGATCGCAATGCGTGATGAGGGCGGTCTCGAGACGTTCCTGTGGTCCTTTCAACCCGAGGACACGCCCAGACCCTCGACGATCGCCGACGTGCCGACCACCTCTCCTGAATCGAAGGCGCTATCGAAGGCGTTGCGTAAGAAGGGCTTCCGGTTCGTAGGTCCGACAACGACGTACGCTCTCATGGAAGCGCTGGGAATCGTCGACACGCATGTGATGGCGTCGTACCGCCGAGGCAGTTCGGGCGTCTGGCCAAGCTGATATCCACCTGGTCACGACGTGGCGAATCGAGCCGGGCGGGTACGCCGGTCGCTTACGATTGACCGCAATGAGAAACGATTCTGGCGGTCGGGTGTACGGCGGATTGTCGGCTCATGACCGGCAGGAGCAACGCCGGACGTCGTTGATCGCCGCGGGACTCGAGCTCTTCGGCACCGTCGGCTACCTGAACGCGTCGGTCAAGCGAGTCTGCGACGAAGCCGGTCTCACTCAGCGCTACTTCTACGAGTCCTTTCCCGACCGCGCCGCGCTGCTCGGTGCCGTGTATCAGCACTGCGTCGACACCGCGCGAACCGCAACGCTCACCGCAGCTGCCACGGTCTTCGACGACGTCGGTGTCGGCGGGGGACCGGTACCGACCGAACTGGTGCCCGATCTGGCGGAGACCGCCCTCGGCGGATGCATCCACTGCCTCGCTCATGACCGGAGGCTCGCCCGCATCATCACGATCGAGGTCGTCGGGGTGAGCCCGGAGCTCGAGAAGCTGCGTCTGGACGCGACCCACAAGTGGGCCGAGCTCCTTCTCGGCTTCGCGACCGGAGACGGTCCCGCGACCGCCGAGCAGCGCCTGGCGGCCATCGGACTGATCGGTGCGCTGACCCAGCTCCTCGTCGATTGGCAGACGGCGACCACCGACCCCATCGGGCCCGACGCCGGGCCGGATCTCTTTCAGATCGACGCGATCCACCACGTGATGACCGAGGTCTTCACCGCGACGTTCCAGCGCGTTATCGCACCTGGCTGAGCCGTCAGTTCGTCAGCTTCGGCCGGACCGTGTCGATCACGTTCTGGAGATCGGCGACGACGAACAGCCACTCCGATCCGTCGCCCAGCGTGATGCAGAGCCGATCGCGCTTGCCACCGCTCAACAACTTGCCGGTGCCCGGTGCCCGGCCGACTCCGGCCACGAACTTCAGCGACACGGAGAACCGGACACCGTGTGCGCGTTTGGATTTCGGCTCGAACACAACATGTGTCTTGGTGAGCTGGAGCTCGCCGGGAACGGCGATCCGATCCATGGACCGTGCGGCCTTCCAGCGAGCCAGCGGCTGCTCGTCATTCATGGGTCGAGGATATCGCGGTGGGCCCCGGCGCCCCGCTGCGCCGTTGGACAGCCCCTGCGCGGGCAGCGCGACACTTCCGGCGACTCGGCCTCACCATGAGCCGAAGGGGACACTGCAGCAGTCGCGATACGACGTGTCGGCACCGTCCGACGTGATCGAGCACCGTGGGATTCCGGGCAGCCGTTGCCCACTTCGTTGTGCAATCGATCCACAGATCTCTCTGCGGACCGGCTCGTTCCGATCTAGTTATCCACAAGAAGCCGGAAATCCCCCGAACCGGACGTACCTCCGCCTACATTCTTCCCATGCACCGGGGGATCACTGACTGCCGCAGCGACGCGGAACTGTTGCACGACCACGCAGATGGAGAATCCACTGCGTTCGCCGAACTGTTCACCCGACATCGCAGCAAGCTATGGGCGGTGGCCCTCCGCACGACCGGTAACCAGGAGGACGCTGCCGACGCACTTCAGGAAGCCCTCATCTCCATCCATAAGATGGCGAGCCGATTCCGTTCTGACGCAACTGTTTCCAGCTGGATGCATCGGATCGTCTTCAATGCGAGCCTCGACCGACTGCGCCGGAACAAGCACCACCAGTGCATGCCGCTTCTCGACCACGACGACGCCGTCATCGACCCTCGCGATCGGACCGGGTCCATCGACCTGTCGTTATCGATCGGCCGCGCGCTCGACGTCCTACCGCCCGAGCAACGGGCAGTCATCGTGCTGGTCGATGTGTACGGCCACAGCGTGTGCGAGGCTGCCGCGACGCTCGGTATCCCGATCGGAACGGTGAAGAGCAGGTGCTACCGAGGCCGCAAGAAGCTGGCACTCGTGCTCGGTCATCTGCGCGAGGACGACTGACTCAGTAGCTACGGGCGAAGCCGGTCACCTTGCTGACGTAGTCCATCGAGTTGTTGTACCGAAGCACCGCCTGCGTCTCGCCGCTGCCGTCCTTCATGTCCAGGCCTTCGTCGCACAGGTACCGCGCGGTGGTCAACGCCGCATCGAAGACGTTCTGGGGATCTGTCTTCTCGTCCCCGTTGCCGTCTGCGCCGTAGTGCTTCCAGGTGGACGGCAGGAACTGCATCGGACCGACAGCACGATCGTACGCGGCGTTCCCATCGAGCTTGCCGCCATCGGTGTCGGAGATGACCTGGTTGCCCGCGAGAGACCCATTGAGAACAGGGCCGTAGATGGGCGTCCGAAGTTCGCCGTCCGCATCCACGTCGCCGAAGTTGGCGTGGTGCGACTCGACCTTGCCGATGCCGGCGATCAGCTTCCAACCCATACGGCAGGTGGGATCGGTTCGTGCCATGGTCGTCTCGGCGGCCCGGTACGCCTTGAAGTTCGTCTTCGGGACCTCACCCGAGGTCACCGAAGCCGGAAAGACGGTCACCGACGTCGATTCTTTCCGAACCGACTTCTGCGTCTCTGCCGGCGCCTTCGCCACAGGTTTCTCCGCGACGTGCTCGACATCTGCGGCGAGCACCGGCTCCGGGCTCGCCACGTGCCCGGTAGAGCTCGACGACGCACCCGCGAGTACTCCGGCGACCGGTATCAGCCCGGCGACGACAAGTGCCGCGGACTTGGTCCGTCTGCGATTCGGATGCATGTAGATAAACCTCGGGCTATCGGGGGTGGGGCAGCAGTGCGCTCGAAAGTCCGCCACACGGGGCGACTAGAGGGCTTTCCGCCCGTACCTGATCGAGGACTGCGAACGAACGTACATCAATCCGTGTCGATTCCGTTATCATGTCGTTACCGATGGGCCATTCCGGGGTGTTCGATCCACGATCCACCGCAGGTCAGCCCACGGATGTCGGCACCAGTGTGAGTTGAACCACGATGCCCCAGGTCAGATGCATTCCTGGTGTGTGTCGAACGACGATCGGCCGTCGATCGGAGGGCGCGAATCGCCCGAAGAGCGGACATCGGAACCGGCCCGAAGCGCGCAACGTCTAACTAAAGTAGAAACGGAACGGGTCAGATGGGAGGGCACAGATTCCGATGGACTACACAGACGCCGGGGCGCGTCGCAGCGCGCTGCCGGAGCCGCCCTTCTCCATCGACCTGCTTGCAGCTCTGCACGCTGGAGCCCTGGAGGAGGACGTCGCCGACCACGTCCGGCGCTTGAGCGCAGGAGACGACAGGGCCCAGCAGATCATCGCCGGACTGGATGCGACCACCGCAGACCTCGACGCCCTCGGCGACCAGGACGAATCGATGCCGAACGACGTCGAAGCGCGCCTGCGCGCCACGATCGACGACCTCGCATCCGACGCAGACTGACCTCCGGGAACATCAGCCCATATCCTGGTGTTGGACTCTGAGCCCGCGCAGAATGCGAGCTCGTAGATGCGACACGGAGGATAGATGAGCGACACCGATACCCCGATCCACGACCTGATCATCGTCGGATCCGGTCCCGCCGGATACACCGCCGCTTTGTACGCGGCCCGCGCGGAACTGTCGCCTGTCGTCTTCGAAGGCATCTCCTTCGGGGGCGCGCTGATGACCACCACCGACGTGGAGAACTTTCCGGGATTCCAGAAGGGGATTCAGGGACCGGACCTCATGGACGAGATGCGCGAGCAGGCCATCCGCTTCGGTGCCGACCTCCGCATGGAAGAGGTCGACGAGATCCGTCTCACCGGGGACATCAAAGAGGTCGAGGTCGGTGGGGAAGTGCACCGCGCTCGCGCCGTCATCCTCGCGATGGGCGCCGCAGCCCGCTACCTGAACGTTCCGGGCGAGCAGGAGCTCCTCGGACGCGGCGTCTCGTCGTGCGCCACATGCGACGGCTTCTTCTTCAAGGAGCAGGACATCGCCGTCATCGGCGGTGGCGATTCGGCGATGGAGGAAGCCACCTTCCTCACCAAGTTCGCTCGTAAGGTCACCGTGATTCACCGCCGGGACGAGTTCCGGTCGTCGAAGATCATGCTCGAACGCGCACGCGCGAACGAGAAGATCGAATTCGTCACCAACGCCACCGTGTCGGCCGTGAAGGGCGACAACTCCGTCGCCGAACTCGAACTCACCGACACCGTGACCGGTGATACGAGCGTCCTCGACGCGACCGGCATGTTCGTCGCGATCGGCCATGACCCGCGCAGCGGACTCGTGAGCGGACAGGTCGACCTGGACGACGACGGTTACGTGAAGGTCGACGGGCGCAGCACCTACACGAACATCCCCGGCGTCTTCGCGTGCGGCGACCTCGTCGATCGCACCTACCGCCAGGCCGTCACGGCCGCCGGAAGCGGCTGCTCGGCCGCAATCGACGCCGAGCGTTGGCTCGCCGACCAGACGGTCGCCGTCCCCGACGCGGAGTCGTCCATCGCCTGACCGGAACTCCGGCATGCAGACCCCCACCCAGCAAGGAGCAACACCATGGCCAACACAGTCGACGTCACCGACGCCACCTTCAAGTCCGACGTTCTAGAGTCGAGCAAGCCCGTCTTGGTCGATTTCTGGGCCACCTGGTGCGGCCCCTGCAAGATGGTCGCACCCGTCCTCGACGAGATCGCACGCGATAACGGCGAGAAGCTCACCGTCGCCAAGGTCGACGTCGATGCCAATCCGGCGATCGCCCGTGATTTCCAGATCATGTCGATCCCGACCATGATCCTGTTCGAGAACGGCAAGCCCACGAAGACCATTCAGGGAGCCAAGCCCAAAGCCGTTCTGCTCCGGGAGCTGGAACCCGTCATCGGTTGACGTGACGGTTAGGTCGCGATACCGCTCTTCATTTGTGGGCATCGCCGACCACCTGAGAGAATGAATCGGTGCAGTGACGGCCGTCGATCTGCGCGATCGGCGGCCGTCACCCTTATGCGAGAGAGTGGGGTTCTCCAATGCCGGTATTGCGTCTGGGCGACCACGGGTCACCGGTTGCGGAAGTCAGGGCCATCCTGGCAACCCGCGGCCTGCTCCCGGCAACGCCCGCCGCGGCACCCGGTGACGAGCAGAGTCCCTGGTCGCCACCGGAAGCTGTCTTCGACGACGCCTGCGACCGGGCAGTCCGGGCCTTCCAGCAGGAGCGCGGCCTCATCGTCGACGGGATCGTCGGCCACGCCACGTACACCGCACTGCGCGAGGCCTCGTACACGCTCGGCAGCCGAGTGCTTCTCTACCGTCTCTCCGCACCCATGGCCGGCGACGACGTCGCCACGCTTCAGTCCCGTCTGCAGAATCTCGGCTTCTACCACGGTCTCGTCGACGGAGTGTTCGGCGACGTGACGCACACGTCGGTCGGTCTGTACCAAACCGAGTTCGGCCTCTCGTCGGATGGGATCTGCGGTCCCGACACTCTGCGATCGCTGACCCGCCTCGGTACCCGGATCACCGGGGGATCCCCGCATGCCATCCGGGAGGAGGAGCACGTCCGTCGCTCCGGTCCTCAGCTCACCGGCAAGCGGATCCTGATCGATCCCGGTGCGAACACCGACGCCGACGCCGCGATTCTCTGGGACCTCGGTGCACGCCTCGAAGGCCGGATGGCCGCCGCAGGCATGGAGACCTTCCTCTCGCACGACGGAAAGTCCGCGCCCGCTGACGACGAACGTGCCCGCGTCGCCAATCTCGCGGACGTCGATCTGATGATCTCACTGCGCACCGGCGAGTACCCGAACGATCGCGCCGAGGGTGTCGCCACCTTCTACTTCGGCAACACGCACGGCTCGTTCTCGACCATCGGTCGCTACCTCTCGAGCTACATTCAGCGAGAGCTCGTTGCACGGACCGATTTCCTCGATTGCCGCTCACACGAGCGCACGTGGAGCATCCTTCGCCTGACCCGGATGCCGGTGGTCCTCATCGAGGCGGGCTACATCACGAACCCGCACGACTCGGCGATCCTCTCGGATCCCCAAGAGCGGGACACGATCGCCGAAGCAATCCTCGTCGCCGTGAAGCGGCTGTACCTGCTGGGCGAGAACGACCGACCGACCGGTACGTACACTTTCGCCGATCTCCTTGCGGCTGAGCGCATCACGCCTTAGCGCTAGTAGGTGAGCGACCCAGTTCGCAGCACTCACTGTTTCCCGTGAAACAACGATGCGGCCCGACTTCACGTCGGGCCGCATACTTGTCTCCGCCTTCTCGTCGCCGGCACCTAACGCGCGGACGCACCACTGGACTCCAACTCCGCGGTGGCCTCCTGCACCAACTTGTCCAGCGCACGCTCCACTTCGGACTTCCACCCGAGCCCCTCGTCGAGCTCGAGCCGCAAGCGCGGTAAGAACTGATCGGATGCAACCACTTCGAACCCGGAATCAACGAGGAACTGCGTCGACATCAGACACTTCTGACACACGTCCGCCGGAGAACCGTCGCCGAGCAGCAAGCCCACGAGATCCTGCTCGAGGGGCTCGCGTGCACCGCTGAAGCCGAACGCCTCCACCGCCCGCACACCACGGCGCACGACGTCACCGATCACCGCATCGAGCAGCGACACGGCGATCGGCTCGAACCCCGGCTCCACCCGAACCCTCGTCAATAGCACCGCATCCGCTGCAACCGGAGCAGTAGGGAAGCGGTGCGCCCGCGGAACTCGACCCGGTGGGGCGTAGAAGGCGGACCCGACGACGCGGCCCGTCGATGACTCGATCGCGACCTGCCCGCACGTACCCCATTCGAGGAGTACTCCGGAGATCCATGCCTCCTTATCGAACTCGCTCTCATTGGAGGATCCCGACCTAGCGTCGATCATCGCCCCGAAGCCGTCGCCGTTGTCATCACGGTCCATCTCCCAGAACACGCATCGACGAGTGTGCGACGGAAGCGTTTCGAACATGCCCAACTCCAAGGGCGTCACCGACACGCTCATCGCCGCTCCAATCCGCCGTGAAAGTAAGATGTCACAGTGACGTTTCGCGTCTGTGCACCCGTACCAGGTGCGCACAACGCCGTAAATCGGACATTTACTCGGTGGTCGTATTCTCGGCGATCATGGTGACAATCCGCTCCAGATCGTCCACCGAGCCGAACTCGATGACCACTTTTCCCTTCCGCTTACTCAGGCTGACGGACACTTTCGTGTCCAATCGGTCGGACAGTCGATCCGCCACGTCCTGGAGACCGGGCATCTGCATCTGCTGACGCTTGCGAGTAGGGGTAGCCGTATCCGGCTCGCCGTCCCGGTTGGCGAGGGTCACCGCTTCCTCCGTCGCACGGACCGACATGCCCTCAGCCACGATCCGCGCGGCAAGCGATTCCTGACCTTCTGAACCGGTCTCCAATGACAGGAGGGCGCGAGCGTGACCGGCCGACAGCACACCCGCCGCAACCCGACGCTGAACCGGAATCGGCAACCGCAGCAGACGGATCATGTTCGTGATCACCGGCCGCGACCGACCGAGTCGATTCGCCAGTTCCTCATGTGTCACGTCGAACTCGTCGAGCAACTGCTGATAAGCGGCCGCCTCTTCCAACGGATTCAGCTGGGCGCGGTGGATGTTCTCCAAGAGCGCATCCCGGAGCATGTCGCCGTCCGGAGTCTCACGGACGATAGCGGGCAGCGCGTCGACGCCCACATTCGTGCCGGCACGCCACCGGCGCTCACCCATGATGAGCTGATATCGGACTCCGTCAGCGGTGGGGGATGACAGCTCCCGGACCACGATCGGCTGCATGAGACCGAACTCGCGGATCGAATGCTCGAGCTCCGCAAGCGCGTCCTCGTCGAAGACGGAGCGCGGCTGATGCGGGTTCGGCTCGATCTGAGCCGGGGGGATCTCCCGGTAGACAGCACCGACTTCGCCGACGTCCGGCACCGCATCCGACGCGGTCTCCGTCTTTCGTGCGTCGTCTCCGGAAGCCTGCTCGACTGACGTACCACTGTCACGAGAAGGCGCCGTCACGGCCGGAGCTCCGCCGCCGATGACGACGTCGGCTGCAGCCGATCCCATTCGGGTGGTATTGGTTCCGTGGTTCTCCTCCGTCGGTCCCGTCGGAATCAATGCGGCCAGCCCTCGGCCGAGCCCACCCCGTCGCTGATTCTGCTGGCTCACTGTGCCAGGCCCCCTTCGATCGATGCCCGCTGTGCGAGTTCACGCGAGGCGTCCAGGTAACTCATTGATCCACGTGAACCCGGATCGTATTCGATGATCGTCATCCCGAATCCGGGCGCTTCAGACACCTTGACGCTTCGCGGGATTATCGCTGAGAGCACCTTGTCGCCGAAGTGGTTGCGCACCTCGTTGGCTACCTGATCGGCCAGCTTGGTGCGTCCGTCGTACATCGTCAGCAAGATGGTCGAGACGTGCAGATCTCGGTTCAAGTGCGCCTGGACCAGTTCAATGTTGCGGAGCAGCTGCCCGACACCTTCCAGTGCGTAGTACTCGCACTGGATCGGGATCAGAACTTCACGAGCGGCGACCATCGCGTTCACCGTCAGCAGTCCGAGCGACGGCGGGCAGTCGATCAGAACGTAGTCGATCCCGTACTCGGCGAGCGTTGCCGAGTCCAAGGCGTTCCGGAGGCGGCTCTCACGCGCCACGATCGACACCAACTCGATCTCAGCACCGGCGAGGTCGAGTGTCGACGGGACACAGAACAGGTGATCGCTTGCCGGCGACTGCTGGATCGCATCTCGCAAGGCGACATCATCGAGCAGCATCTCGTACACCGACGCGATTCCCGGCTGCCGATGATCGATGCCGAGTGCCGTACTCGCGTTGCCCTGCGGATCGAGGTCGATGACCAGAACGCCGAGCCCGTGGATGGCGAGACCGGCTGCCATGTTGACGGCCGAAGTGGTCTTGCCGACGCCGCCCTTCTGGTTGGCGATGGTGATGACCCGCGGCTCTGCCGGGCGGGGGAGTGTGCCCGTTCCGCCTGGAGTCAGGACCTGACTCGCACGTTCTGCTGCGGCCGCGATGGGAGTGTCGGCGTACGGCTGCGGGGCGGGAACCGAGTTGACGGCGGGCTGGGCGGGCTGCGTTTCACGTGAAACGCTGGGCTGATATTCGGGCACCCCGGAGCTCCTTTGATCGTTGTCTCTATTGTGCGCCCTGCGTCGAAATGAAACCAATCCTCTATCGCTTCCTCTTGGCACGGCGGGCAGCTCTGCGCGCAGCTGCCGCATCCTTGTCCGTCTGCACCCGGGATCCGATCAACAGCGTGGTCGGCTCGTCCAGAACATCCCCACCGCACTGAGTGACGGTCAGGTCGACGAGCCCCGCCTTCTTCACGGCAGTCCGGTCGCGTTCGATCTCCTCCGCGACCGATCTTCCCTTCAACGCGACCAGTCGTCCACCGACTCGAATCAGGGGAGCGGACCAATCAGCGAGTCGCTCCAGTGGTGCGACCGCACGCGACGTCACCACATCCGCCGTACCGACTTTCGCCAGAACCGCCTTCTCCTCCGCACGACCGCGCACCACGGTTACGTTATTCAGTCCGAGCCGCTCGACGATCTCATCGAGGAATGTCGTGCGCCTCAGCAATGGCTCGATCAACGTGATGTCGATGTCGGGGCGTGCCACAGCGAGGGGGATGCCCGGTAGGCCGGCACCGCTACCGATGTCGAAGACAGACGATCCGTCTTCGATAACCTCGCCAAGCACCCCGCAATTGAGAATGTGGCGGGTCCACAGTCGCGATAATTCACTCGGTCCGATCAAGCCTCGAAGGACGCCCTCCTCGGTCAGCACCCGTGCGTACTCCGCCGCGAGGCCGACGCGATCCCCGAACACCCGCGTCGCTGACGCCGGCATCGGTTCGCACTCGGCCGACGCCGAACGGTCTTCACTCATCAAGTTCCTCATCCTCGTTCGGTGTTCCACGTGAAACGTCGATGGAATCGCTGTCTGTGTTTCACGTGAAACTCGTTGGATCCCGATGGACGCCTACTCGCGGCCTCACGCCGGCTCCCCTTCGCACGTTCCACGTGAAACATCGCAAATGACAACGGTGTCATTCTCTACCTTGAAACGAGAGAAGTCCCGACCGGGTAGGTCGGGACTTCTCAGGTGAGCCAGGGGAGGGGAGTCACTCCTTGATGACGACCACCCGCCGCTTGGGCTCAGCGCCTTCGCTCTCACTGTAGACACCGTCGACAGCAGCCACCGCGTCATGCACGATCTTGCGTTCGAAGGGGGTCATCGGGTCGAGCGACTCGCGCTCTCCACTGTCACGCACGCGCTCCGCGACCTCGGTTCCGACGCCGGCGAGCCGATCGCGGCGATCGGCACGCCAGCTACTGACATCGAGCATCAGCCGGCTGCGGTCACCCGTCGACTGCTGCACCGCGAGGCGGGTCAACTCCTGCAGTGCGTCCAGGACCTCGCCATCGCGCCCGACCAGCTTGTTGAGATCCTTGCCGCCGTCGATGCTGACAACGGCGCGGTCGCCATCCACGTCCAGATCGATGTCACCGTCGAAATCGAGTACATCGAGCAACTGCTCGAGGTAGTCACCCGCGATCTCGCCTTCCTCGACGAGGTGATCGTCTTCGTCATCCACGGTGTCGGCGGCGACTTCTTCGGGTTCGACCGGTGCCTGTGCAGCTTCACCTGTCATTTGATTCGTACCTCTATCTTCTGGGGAGTCTGGTGTCGGGGGAGGGGAGGAGGCCGCCGTCACCGCCGACCCTTCTTCTTCTTGTTCCGCTTGTTGCCGGCCTGCTTCGCGCCACCAGGCTTATTGGGACGCTGCCCGGGGGAAGGCTTCTTCTTCGGGGGAGAGCTCGTAGCCGACGCCGCACTCTGCTGGGAACCAGCCGACTTCGCCGCACCACCGCGCTTCGTGGAAGTCGCCGCCTTCCCGCCTGTCGACACATCCGCAGCGGATTCCGACTCGTCGATCTCGGCCTCGTCGGAGTCGACTTCTCCGTCGACGACCGACACCGCACCGCGCTTGGTCTTGTCCGGCCGCGCACCCGGCTTCGGAGCGTTGGCGCGAAGACGTTCTTCCTTCTTCTCCTTCGCTTCTTCCTCTTCCTTGGCGATACGCCCGAACACGATGTGCTGCTGGCCGTACGTCCAGAGGTTATTGCTCACCCAGTACAGGAGGATGGCGACCGGGAAGAACGGACCGGTGACGAGGATGCCGAGCGGAAAGACGTACAGCGCCAGCTTGTTCATGATGCGCGTCTGCGGGTTCTCCAGCGACGCCGCGGGCTGACGCGCAACGGACGCACGCGAGTTCATGTGCGTCGCGATGGACGCGACGATCATCAACGGAACAACGAGGACCGCGATGTGCCACCGCTCGAAGTCCACGACTCCGTTCTGACTCGGGTCGAGGAACGCCTGGAACTCCTGGGCCGGCTGCGTCACGAACGACGACAGCGGAACACCGAAGAGGCGTGCGTCGAGGAAGTCCTGGACCTGCTCGGGACTGAACGCGTAGTTGCCGATCGAGCGAGTCTCTGCAACGGACAGGCCCTCCTGCCCCATCCCCGTACCCATCCGGTTGAACGAGCGGAGCACGTGGAACAGACCGATGAACACCGGAATCTGCATGAACATCGGCAGACAGCCGAGGAGGGGATTGAAGCCATGCTCCTTCTGGAGCTTCTGCATCTCCTCGGTCATCTTGACCCGGTCGTTGGCGTACTTCTTCCGGATCGCCTGCATCTGCGGATTGATTTCCTGCATCTGCTTGGTCGTCCGGATCTGCTTCACGAACGGCTTGTACAGAATCGCTCGGAGCGAGAAGACCAGGAAGACGACGGCCAGCGCCCACGCGATGCCCGAACCGCCGGGGGAGTCCGGCAGGATCTTGTCGAACAACCAGTGCCAGACCCACATGATCCAGGACACCGGGTAGTAGATGAAGTTGAGCACGGCTCACTGACCCCTATCTGAAGTTGGTGCGCAAGCACCGCTTTCCAAAGTCTTCTTTCGACCGAAACGGGCTGACATCCACTCCCGGGGGCCGATCTCCGGCACCGGGTCGTACCCGGGTTTGTGCCAGGGGCCGCACTTCAGGAGGCGCCATACCGAAAGCACCGATCCCCAGAGGAATCCGTGCGCGGTCAATGCCTCCACCGCATATCCGCTGCAGGTCGGTTCGAACCTGCAGGTCGGCATACGGGTGGGGGAGATCCACGTCCGGTACAGCTCCACGAGGAACACGACTGCACCACGCGGAAACCGGTACACGCGGTCGGCGAGACTCACTGAGCGCCTGCCGCTGATTCGGCTCGGGCGAACGCCGCCTGCGTCCTGCGATGAGCGAACCCGCTCCGCAGTTGTGCGGTGAGCTGAATCGTCGACCGCTTCGCTATCGAAGGATGCGCACGCAGTACGACGAAGGTCTCCGTATTCGGCAGATCGACGCGTGCCTCCTCGAACGCATGACGCAGCCGGCGAGCCACTGCGTGCCGGGTGACGGCGTTGCCCACCTTCTTGGAGACGATCAGACCGAGCCACGGACCACCGTTCATCGCTACATCAGGTCGGACACCGGAAGCATCCGGCCATGCGGTTGGAGTCGGCGCAAGATGAATCACCAGATCATGTGCCGAAACCCGCACACCTTTGGCAAGTGTGCGGGTGAAATCGGATCTCCGCGAGATCCGCCGTGTTTCGGCAGTCACCGATCGCTGCGATCGGATGAGGGCCGGATCAGGCGGTCAGCTTGGCGCGGCCCTTGGAACGACGGCCGTTCACGATGGCGCGGCCGGCGCGGGTACGCATGCGCAGGCGGAAGCCGTGCACACGTGCGCGACGACGGTTGTTCGGCTGGAAAGTACGCTTCCCCTTAGCCACTGGGTGCTCCTTGAGTCGATCTACAGGTGGTCCTCTGCCCGGCGGCGAACGTCGGTCTCATCCGATCGGATGACCAGCGTCCCGTGCTTGGGCGACCTTTCGAGAGT